>CALAVA010000376.1 GCA_937892025.1 uncultured Bacteroidales bacterium | reverse complement strand
ATCCCCAATCCCCAATCCCCAATCCCCAATCCCCAATCCCCATTTTTGAATATTATATTTTTATTAAATAATTTTAATCTTGAAAATTAAATATTAAATATTTTTAATTGAATTATTTTTTAATAACAACTTTATTTGAAAAATAGAAACTAGAAACTATTTAGTTTTTAAATATTTTATTTTAATCATAAAATTTTTATTCTTTTTTTATAACTTTTTTATCTCTTTTGGCTTTTTGAACATTTTCTTGTTTTTTATCTTCATTTTTGTCTTTTGGAGATTCTTTTCCTTTTTTGCATTTTGAATAACAATATTCATAAATTAAAATTTTAATGTTAGAGCAATTCCGTTAAAAAGTTGATAAGTTCCAAATGTATAGTTTGTAGATATACATGGTTTTATGGCAAAGGAGAGGTCGTCAGACACATCAAAGTAGAATAGATGAGCATCTACTACCGCATCTATGATATTGACGGCATACCATAATACCAAAGCGATGGAGGTAATTTCTAAATAGCGAAGGTAATAACTTCGCATTTCATCTACATTTTCATTGGCCCATGATGATAATTCAGATTTGAGTTTGTCCGTTTCTCCATTGAGTCTATATCGATATTCATCACGATAATAGGTGAAATTTTTGTTGAGAAAATAAATACCAACTCCTGCACCAGCAAAACCCGTATAGACAATTGGAATTTTCCAATATTTGTGATTATATCCTTGTCCTAATCCGGGTAAGACAGCAGACATCCAAGCCGCTTTTTTCGGTGAATGGACATGTGTTTTGCTCTGTGGGGCAGAAAGGGTATCTTTGGCAGGCAAACCATTGTTGGTACTTTGTGTCCAGCCATATAGTGTAGAAAGACAAAACGCAAGAATCAACAATAAGCGGAAATGCAAATGGTTCATTTTTTTATTTTTTCAATAAATCAAGAAGGCGTTCTAAGTCTTTATCGTTTTTAAATTCAAAAACGATATGTCCTTTGCCTTTGGCATTGCGATTGATTTTAATGTCAGATTTATAGTATGTTGATAAATTTTGACGGACGGCTACCAAATGTTGCGGAAGAGCAATTTTTGTTTTTTTCTTCTCGGCATTTTTATCTTGATTGATTTTTTTTATCAAATTTTCTAATTGTCTAACAGACAAACCGTCTGTTATGATTTTTTCGGCAATTTCTTTTTGTTGGTCTATATCATCCAAAGAGGCGAGCATTTTTGCGTGTCCCATGGAAATCTGCCCTTCGCAAATCTGCTTTTGTACAGGAGTAGAGAGTTTTAATAATCTCAAATAATTGGCAATCAAAGACCTGCTTTTTGATACCTTTGTTGCTAATTCATCTTGTTTAAGATTACATTCATTCATCAATCTTTGGAACGATACGGCTATTTCAATAGGATTGAGGTCTTTTCTTTGGATATTTTCCACAAGTCCCATTTCTAACATTTGCATATCATTGGCAGTTCTAATGAAAGCGGCAATGGTGTCCAAGCCTGCCATTTTGCTTGCACGCAAGCGTCTTTCACCCGCGATAAGTTGGTAGCGACCATTTTTTTCAACACGGACGGTAATAGGTTGAATAAGTCCGTTGGTTTTTATTGATTCTGCTAACTCTATCAGAGCGTTTTCTTCAAATTCAGAACGAGGCTGCCATGGATTGGTGTCAATAAGGCTGAGTTTTATCTCAGAAAAAGTCGTTTCTTGTATCCGACTTGGAGAGTTGATATTGACAATGCTTTCATCAGGCAACAAACTACTAAGTCCTCGGTTTAATCCAGATTTTTTATTTTCTGCCATCGTTATTTCTTCCCATTTTTAGTTAAAATTTCTCTTGCCAAGTTCAAATAGTTTGTTGCTCCTTTGGAGGAGGCATCGTACAGCAATACAGGTTTTTGAAAACTTGGCGCTTCTGCCAAACGAACATTTCTATAGATGACTGTAGAAAAAACTAAATTTTTAAAATGGGTTCTTACGTCTTCTACAACATCGTTGGCCAATCTTGTCCTATTGTTATACATTGTCATTAAAATACCCTCTATACCAAGTTCTGGATTAAGATTTGTTTGAACTAATTTGATGGTATTGAGCAATTTGCCTAATCCTTCCAAAGCAAAATACTCACATTGAACAGGTATTAATACAGAATTGGCACAAGTGAGTGCATTTACTGTAATTAAGCCCAAAGAAGGGGCACAATCTATGATGATAAATTCATATTTGTCAACAATGGTGTCTATAGCCTGTTTCATCATAGTTTCACGATTGAACAGATTTACCATTTCTATTTCAGCACCCACCAAATCAATGTGGGCGGGAATAATGTCCAAATTGGGGACATCGGTATTGCGAATGGTGTCTTTTATCTCAACTTGCCCTATAAGTAGTTCGTAAATACTATTTGTTATATTGTTAGGGTCTATGCCCAAGCCTGATGATGTGTTGGCTTGAGGGTCTGCATCTATCACTAAAACCTTATGCTCCAAAATGGCCAAACTCGCCGCCAAATTGATGGCTGTTGTGGTTTTCCCGACTCCTCCTTTTTGATTTGCTATGGCAATAATCTTTCCCATTTTTATACTTTATATAATTTTACAAAGGTAGCATTTTTTTTTCATTTCTATACTTTCTCAATGGATTTTTCACTTTGTTAGAAAAATAAACTTTTTTGCAACTTTCTATAAGGAAATTTAGAAAACTCACCCATAAAAAGTGCATTTCTTATTGGAATTTTTATAATTGAATATAATTCCACTAACGGTTTGTTTGTATAATTTTTTATGTTATCTTTGCAAATTCATTATGAAAAGATAATAAAAATGAGTAAAAATTTGGTCATAGTAGAGTCTCCTGCGAAAGCAAAAACGATAGAAAAATTTCTTGGAAAAGATTATACTGTCAAATCAAGCATGGGGCATGTTCGCGATTTGCCAGAAAAAAACATCGGTATAGATATTGCTGCTGGTTTTGTGCCTCTGTATGAAGTTCTTCCTGATAAAAAGAATATTATCAAAGAGTTGAAATCAGAAATGCAAAAAGCAGATATGGTGTGGTTGGCTACTGATGAAGACCGTGAGGGAGAAGCCATCTCGTGGCACTTGCAAGAAGTATTAGGATTGTCTGCGGAAAAAACAAAACGCATCGCCTTTCACGAGATTACAAAACCTGCTATTTTAAATGCCATTGCCAATCCAAGAGCATTAGATGTTAATTTGGTGAACGCTCAGCAGGCAAGACGTGTGCTTGATAGGCTTGTCGGTTTTGAATTGTCCCCCGTCTTATGGCATAAAGTGCAACCCTCTCTTTCTGCAGGAAGAGTGCAATCTGTGGCTGTCCGTTTGATTGTTGAACGAGAAAAAGAAATCAATCAATTTACTGCAACTTCTAATTATCGGGTAGCAGCACAGTTTCTTTTTGATAAGAAAGACAAAAAAAGTGTTCAAGCAGAATTAGATAAACGTTTTAATACAGAAAAAGAGGCCATTGCATTTTTGGAAAAATGTAAAGATGCTACTTTTACGGTGAGTGCGGTAACGAAAACTCCGACAAAAAAATCACCGACGGCTCCTTTTACCACTTCAACATTGCAACAAGAAGCATCTAGAAAATTGGGATTTTCAGTTTCTAAAACGATGAGCGTTGCCCAACAATTATATGAATCGGGATATATTACTTATATGCGTACAGATTCTGTCAATTTGTCAAATTTGGCATTGGCAGATGCAAAAAAGGAAATTGAACAAACCTATGGTGAAAAGTATGCCAAAACCCGAAAATATACCACTAAAACAAAAGGAGTACAAGGTGCGCATGAAGCCATAAGACCTACCAATATTAGTCAAAAACACCTTACTTTGACCGATAATTCCCAAAATAGACTCTACGAATTGATTTGGAAACGAACTATTGCTTCGCAAATGAGTGATGCTTTGTTTGAAAAAACAACCATAAACATCGAAATCTCTAATGCAAAAGAAAAATTTGTGGCGATCGGTGAAGTATTGCTATTTGACGGATTTTTAAAAGCTTACTTAGAATCCAAAGATGATGACGGAGATGACGATATGACAACTACAATGTTGCCAGCGATGGAAGTAGGTATGCAACTTATGCTCTCCAAAGCAGAGGCTACTGAAAAATACGCCCAACACCCACCAAGATACACAGAAGCAAGTTTGGTGAAGAAAATGGAAGATTTGGGAATAGGTCGTCCTTCTACCTATGCACCGACTATTTCTACCATTCAAAAAAGAAAATATGTGGAACGTGCAGATAGGGAAGGCACAGAAAGAAAAATCAAAGTAATCACCTTAAACAAAGACAAAATCTCTGCCGTTGAGAAAAAAGAAATTGTGGACAAAGAAAAAGGAAAACTTTGTCCAACAGATATTGGCATTATCGTAAATGATTTTTTGACAAACAATTTCCAACAGATTGTAGATTATGATTTTACTGCAAATGTGGAAAAACAGTTTGATGAAATCGCTTCAGGCAAGAAAGAGTGGAAAAAAATGATAGGCAAATTCTATGATTTTTTTCATAAAAATGTTGATGTTGTTATGAAAACGACAGAGAAAGCAAGAGGAGAGAAATTGTTGGGGCAAGACCCCAAAACAGGCAAAAACGTATATGCACGTTTGGCTCGGTTTGGCCCTGTTGTACAGATAGGAGAAACTAATGATACGGAAAAACCTGCTTTTGCCTCTTTGTTGGCAGGGCAACATATAGAAACCATTTCTTTGGAAGATGCCTTGGAGTTGTTCAAATTGCCACGTACAGTCGGTGTTTCCAACGGAGAAGATTTGGTTGTCAATGTCGGGAGATTTGGTCCTTATAT
>CALAVA010000375.1 GCA_937892025.1 uncultured Bacteroidales bacterium | reverse complement strand
ATAGGCAATGACTTTTTTACTCACATCACGCCATCGCTATTGCATGGTAGTGACCCGGAGAAGTGATGTGTATTTCGGAAACGGAGAAAAAAATGAAAACAGGGAAATGTGAAAACCGGATTTACCTGTGGCTGATGCTAGCCTTGTGCGTGCTGCTTTTAAGCTGTTGGGCCGTTCCGGTTTCGGCGCGGGAATCCAGAGCCACAGTGAGAGAAGTTATTACGGATGATAATGGAACATATTGCACAGTTGCAGCCATTTTATCAGATAATACTCTTGCCATCAAAGCAATTTTATAAGCTTTATCATCTAAAAAAACAATTCCAGTTTTTTGTTCAACTATACTTATATTAGGAGATAAATATATACCATTTCCAACATTATTATTTTTATTTCTTTTATTCAAGAATCCACATTTTGGTTGTAAATTTTGATCTATAACTAAACCTTCATGCATTATAATTTTATTTAGCATATTTTTAATTCCTTGGCAATTTATATTTTTAAATGCATAATAGCAATTTGCCTTTTCTTTATTTTCTTTAACATTATTGTATATATTTTAATATTAAATGTTCGCAACCAATCATTTAATTTCAAATAAAATTTTCCATCATTTAAAGTATATAAATTTACAAGTTCTTTGTAAAACCTATCTCTATCTATAGCGACCACTCCGGCATATTCACAAACGATACCGCCTGCCAAGTTTGCCCATTCTGCCACTTCTTTTGAGTTCATGTTAGCCGCTAAACACAATGTTGCAACACTCAATACCGTATCTCCCGCTCCTGAGACATCCGCTATATGACGTCTATGAGCAGGTATCTGTTCTATATGCAATCCATTAACGTCTTTTTTAACAAGCATCACCCCATTTTCAGACAAGGTTAATAGAAGCATTTGGTGTTGATTTTTAGTCATAAATAATTCCATTTCAGACTTAAACTGAACATCATTGATATTCTCAAGTAGAACACTTTTTCCCAAACCTTCTTTGAGTTCTTTAAGATTAGGCTTAAATATTGCACTATGGTGATAATGTTGAAAATTTTTCTTTTTAGGATCCACTGTGATTGGAATTTGGTTGGATTCTGCTATTTTTACAATATCATCAATCAACTCACTGCCGATAACTCCCTTGTCATAATCTTCAAAAAGAATAGCATCTATATGATAATTATCAATGATTTGTGTAATTTTATTCGTCAATATTGTTCTATCTTCAATGGATAAATCATTGCGTTGTTCATCGTCTAATCTCAACAACTGCACATTATTGGCCAACACTCTATGTTTAACCGTTATTTTTCGCTCACCACTTTGTACAATTCCCATAATTGGCAAACAAGTTTCTTGCAAAGTTTTCAAAAAAAGCCTATCTTTTTCTGCTTGTCCAATTACGCTACACAAAATTGGATTTGCTCCTAATGCTTTTAAGTTTAAAGCGACATTTGCCGCTCCTCCCAATCGTACATATCGTTGTTCAATATCCACCACGGGAACGGGTGCCTCTGGCGACAATCGGGACGCAGACCCTACAACATAATCGTCTAACATAACATCACCGATTACTATAACATTCAATTGTGCGAAATGGTTAAAAATAGATTGTATTTCAGTTGTTTTCATAATTTTATTGATTTATATTTTGAGATGAACAACACGAACATTTACATTGCATTTCCATTGCCGATTTAATAGGTAAATGTGCTGCCTGCCAATCTAAAATTCCCCCTTCGACAACAGCAACTGAATGAAATCCGTTTTGCAACAACAATTCGCCTGCTTCCATTCCCAACAAACCGACAGCACAACACAAAACAATATTATCGGCTTTATTCAAAGCATTGAGATTAGTCTTCAACAAAGAAAACGGAATATAAACCACTTTAGGCATATCTATCCAAACATCATCAGTTTCTTGTTTTTCTCTAATATCAACCAATAGAATCTGTTTCTTTTGCATTTGCTCATACACTTCTTTAGGAGTGATACTTTTGACTTTCATGATTATTTTTCTTTTTATCCCGTTTTTGAATTATTTTATTGACCAATTTTATCAAGCCCATATACAATAACATAAAGATGAAAACCCCCAATATGCCTCCAAGAAAAATAAATATAGTTGTTGGGGTATTTGATTTTGGTACTTCAACTATTTCACAAAGCATATTACAGAAAACAATCAGCAAAGACCAATTCATCTTCAAAAATATTTATTTGCAAAGATAGCATTTTTCAACATATCATTGCTTTTTTCTTATCCTTTTGATTCTAAATTAGAACGTCTGTATTTGCCTTAAAATATCACTCCATTGCTGTTGAGAGAATTTAGTACCAAGCACCTCTACTATTTTAGATGACACCAACGAGCCCATTTTGGCTGCGGTTTTCAAATCAACTCCTTTGGCATAGCCTGCTAAGAAACCAGAAGCATACAAATCACCTGCTCCCGTTGTATCAACACGTTGTGCAGGGAATACATCAACAGCAAACATTTCTTGTTTTTGTTGCACCAAAGACCCTCTTGCACCAATTTTAACAATAGCAATTTTGCATTGTTTAGCAATTTCTGCCAATGACTCTTGTGGGTTTTTGTGGGTATAGGCAAACGCTTCTTCCTCATTGGCAAAGACAATATCCACATAGTTTTTTATCAAATCTTTCAAAAAATCAATATTGTCTTCTACCACATTATAACTTGCCATATCCAGTGATACTTCTAATCCCATTTGTTTGGCGGTCTGCACTGCTGTTTGTATCAAATCATGATTTTGCAACAAATAGCCTTCTATATGCAAAATGTCATATTCTTTAAACAAATCAGGTACAATATCCTTTGCTGCTATATTGGCAGCAATCCCCAAATGGGTAGCCATAGTACGTTCACCGTCAGCAGAAATAAATGAAGTGCAAAAACCTGACATGCCCTCCCCTTTTAACAAGAGTGGCTTCACCCCATTTTTTTGCATATCAGTTTGAAAATTTCTCCCGACTTCATCTTGTCCAACGATACCGACAAATGCGGACGGCACTCCCATTTTAGCCAAGCCTGTCAATGTATTGGCAGCAGAACCACCAGAAACGTATGTTTTTGGACAACTCTCCAATTCTTTTTCCAATTGTTGTGCCAAATTTAAATCTATCAATTGCATACTTCCCTTTGGAAGATGATGTTGTTGCAAAAATGTATCATCATCAATTTTAATCAAAATATCTGTCATTGCATTACCTATGCCAATAATCTTTTTCATATCTTCTACTTATTT
>CALAVA010000374.1 GCA_937892025.1 uncultured Bacteroidales bacterium | reverse complement strand
ATATTATTTTTTTATGCTAAAAGATTTATTGTTATTTTTATAAGAAAAAAAAACTATGTTTTTGTTTTTTGATTTGATAAAAAATGATATTTTTGCATAAAATAATTTTTAAAATATAATAAAATGAAAATGAAACAGATCGGTTTAAAAATTTTGATGGTGTCGGTTATGGTTACGGCATTAATGGTTTCGTCTTGCAGTAGTTTGAATCAAGTTGCCTCTAATACTTCAACAACCTCGCAAGCGTATGTATCAGGACAAGGGTTTGGAACATCTTTAAAATCTTTGTATTCCTCCTATAAATCAGAAGGAAAATTGGATTTGTCAAACGCTACCAATTTGTTGAATTTAGCAACATTGGCAACAAATGCTTCCGCTATTAAGGGAAATATGAAAAATGCAACTTTTTATAAAGAATTTGCAGCAGGAGCAGTGAATTCCAATACTTTAATCACCAACTCTAATGTGGGGAGTATTATTTCTGCCGTTTCCGGATTAGATCTTAATAGTTTGGTTTCCAATGCAAAAAATAATGTTAGCAATGCAACGACAACTACAACAACCAATGCTTTAATTTCTGTTTTGAATACTTTGGCAAAATAGATTGAAAATAGCTTGAAAGACAAAAAAGAAACTATTGAAAAATAGTTTCTTTTTTTATTTATTGGAATGAATATATAGGTTGATTTTAGTCAAAAAAACGAAAGACAACCTGTATTTTTTTTGAGCGAGATAATTGTTGCGGATTAGTACCTTGCTCTCCTTCAGGAATAGGAGCATTATAAAAGGCAAAATGTTCAATCCAATGCGAAAAATCATTATTTTTATTTTTAAAAGTCATCGGGATAGTTTTGAAAATTGGTTTGTTATGTTTTTTTGTACAATAACATAAATACACCAATTCAGAACAATAATAAGCCTCATTGTTGGGAGAATAGATATAATCGTAGGGTTGCCCAAGGTACAAATGTGCTTTTTTTACAATTGCCGTAAGGTCAACAAGTCTTTGTGTATGTCTATTTAGCCTTGCTACTGCCACAAGAGGTTTTTCATTTACAAAGGCAGAATTGTTCAAAAACACAGATAAAGGTGTCTTGGAAACGCATGGTGGGGTTGCTTCTATGACAAAAATGGAGTCATGTTCAATACATACAATGCCTACATGGGTATAATTATATCGCTCATCTGTTGCTGTAGAGGCACTTATGGCATCTGTCAAATCAGAAGAACGACCTATTTGAAACAATAAATCTCCATTCTGTAAAGCCATATTTTGACATAATAATTGTCGCCAAAAACAACAAAACAAAAAGAATAAAAATAATTTTTTCATAAGAATATAATCTCATACAAAAGTAAACTTTTTTTTCAAAAAAAATAGAGAATGAAGAATTTCTTTGGTAATAAATTGTATATAAAGCAGAACTCTCTGAAATAGAGAGAAGAAACCCAAAAGAATTTTATTATAAAAATAGGCATGTTTATAATAAAAAAGTTGTACCTTTGCATAAAAATATAATATTAACCAAATAAATAATTAAAACATGAGAAAGTTATTTTTTAAGAGTATTATTGCAATGGGGGTTGTTATTTCCCTGATAGCATGTAAAAAAGTTGAGCCTACGGCTATTACAGAAGAGAATGTTGGCACGGCAACTATTACCGGTGATGTTACTTACATGTCAAATTCTGCTACTGAAGCTATAGCAGCAGATGTACCTGTGTATGTAGATGTGAACATGAGTTGTTTCGGTGATGATTTTACTGGTGTAAAACGTTATTCTACAACGACAGATAACAAAGGTTTTTTTACTATTGATATTCCAGTTCCTAATGCTGATACTGCAACAGGAACAGTAATTGTTTCTTTTGATGAAAATTATTCAGAATCATCAAAAGTTTATAATGCACATTTTGAGAAAGCTGATGCCTTTAGTGTACAAAATGGTTGTTCTGCTTATATGAATTTCAAAAAAATAAACTATTTGTATAAACAATAAATAGAAAAACAATGAAGAAGATATTTACATATAGTATATTAGGTATCGTTTTGTTGTTCAATCACTCTATTTTTGCTCAACAAAAACCAATACCTGAAGGTTTCTTGCCAGAGGCGGGAAGTACCGCTGTTGGTTTTAGTATCAATCCCATTGCGGGCATTAGAGTAACTAATTTGTTTAAAGACAATGCATTTGTCGGAAATACCATAGCCTCTACAGGTTCATTGCCTCATCAGATGTTTTTATTAGCTCAAGAACCTATGGCTTCTATACGTGTAAAACATAAACTCAGCAATGTTATTGCCGTAAAAGGTAGTGTCGGATTCAGTGGCGGATATTTCAATTATCAAGAATATGTTGCTGACGACCAAGCACGTCTTATCAATCCTTTATCAGAAGATGTTGTTGCAGATGCCATTAAATTCAATATGGCAAGTGGTGGAGTTTCTGTTGGTATAGAATTTACAGGTGGAGAACGTAAATTGCGTTTTGTCGGTGGGGTAAACCTATTATATGCTTTTGGCGGTGGCAAAATCAAATTTGACTATGGCAATGAGATAACTGCTTTCAACCAAGTTCCAACTTGTATGCCTTTGATTACAGACTCACTGAATAATTTTCAAGGCGGTGGTGGACTTCAATATGCTCGTCCTTTAGAAAGATATAACATTGGTTTTGAACATGGTGTCGGACTTAGTTGTGATTTGGGCTTAGAATGGTTTATCGTTCCAAGATTGTCTTTAGGAGCAGCCGTAACTTTCACGCCTATTATGGTTGTTTTTCAACCACAAACCTATACCATTTTCGAAGGTTATTCTTCTGCAAGAAGTGAGGTCGTAGAATATAATAAATTGGTTAGTCCGGGAAGTACCTATTTGCTCTATGGAACAGAAAATTTAGGCATGTCCCTTTCTATCCACTATTATTTTAAATAAAAAACAAAGTTGTTAATCTTTTTTTAAAATAAAAAAGGAGCATTTGCTCCTTTTTTTTATATATAAACCAAATTAATTTTTTCTAAACAAAAACTTGTACACATTTTTCTGTTACATAATCCAAAGTTATTTCAATTGGTTTATTGGTATCAGTTTCAGCCTCAAACATAATATCTGTCATTATTTTTTCAATGATAGCCCTCAATCCTCTTGCTCCCAATTTTAGTTCAACGGCTTTTTCTACAATATAATCAACGGCTTCGTCTTCAAATTTTAGACTTATATTATCCAATTGCAATAATTTTGTATATTGTTTTAAAAGGGCGTTTTTTGGTTGCAAAAGAATCCGTTTTAATGTGTCTTTATCAAGTGGATTTAGATGTGTTATCACAGGAAAACGTCCACATAATTCTGGAATCAAGCCAAATGTTTTCAAATCTTGAGCAGAAACATGCTCCAAAAGATTTTCTTTATTGATTTTTTTAGATTCTTTTTTATAGCCAATAATACTGGTATTCAACCTATTGGCTATTTTTCTTTCAATACCATCAAAAGCTCCACCTGCAATAAAAAGAATGTTTTTTGTATCAACCTGAATAAATTTTTGTTCGGGGTGTTTTCTTCCTCCTTCAGGCGGCACATTAACAATACTACCTTCCAATAATTTCAAAAGTGCTTGTTGTACACCTTCTCCCGAAACATCTCTAGTTATGGAAGGATTATCAACGGCTCTGGCCACTTTATCAATTTCGTCAATAAAAACAATTCCTCGTTCTGCCTTTGCTACATTATAATCGGCTGCTTGCAACAATCTACTCAAAATACTTTCAACATCTTCTCCGACATAGCCTGCTTGCGTAAAAACTGTTGCGTCAGCGATGCAAAAAGGTACATCTATCAATTGTGCAATCGTTTTGGCTAATAGTGTTTTGCCCGTTCCTGTCTCTCCAATTAAAATAATATTAGACTTGTCAATTTCAACTTCGTTATCTTTTCTTTTGGCATAATAATCAATTCGTTTATAATGATTATAGACAGCCACAGCAAGCACTTTTTTTGCCTCTTCTTGTCCAATTACATATTGGTCAAGAAAAGCCTTAATGTCTTTGGGTTTCTTTTCTAAATGAAATTCTGCAACTTTTTGTAGTTGTGTATTTTGTTCTTCTTTTACAATATGTTGTACAATTTCATTGGCTTTAGTTGTGCAATTGGTGCAAATGCAAGCCTCAAGTCCTTCTATCAACAAAATGCCTTCACTTTCTTTACGACCACAAAAGGAGCAATATCTTTCTTTCTTTGCCATTAGCTAAAAAGGGGAGACTTATCGTTGTAAAATTTCATCAATCATGCCATAGTTTTTTGCTTCTTCTGCGGTCATCCAATAGTCTCTATCACTATCAGCCCACACTTTTTCAAAATCTTGGTGGCTATGATTGGCAATAATTTCATACAACTCCTTTTTAATTTTTTGTATTTCTCTGGCTTCTATTTCAATATCAGATGCTTGTCCCGAAGCACCGCCCATAGGTTGGTGTATCATCACACGAGCATGTTTTAGAGCGGAGCGTTTTCCATCTTGACCTGCACACAACAAAACAGCAGCCATAGAAGCAGCCATACCTGTGCAAATGGTTGCTACTTCTGGTTTGATATATTGCATCGTATCATAAATACCCAAACCTGCATAAACTGAACCGCCAGGTGAATTGATATATATTTGAATATCTTTTTGAGAATCTGTGGATTCTAAAAATAACAATTGTGCTTGAATGATATTTGCCACATCGTCATAAATAGGAACTCCTAAAAAAATGATTCTATCCATCATTAAACGGGAAAAAACATCCATAGATACTGCATTCAATTGACGCTCTTCTATAATATTTGGAGTTATATATTCATTAACAACAGAAGTATATCTGTGTAATGTCATGCTATTGATGCCAGCATGTTTGATTGCATATTTTCTAAATTCATCCATAATTACAAATCTAAACTTAATTGTTCACTATTCGTAGATTCTTTGGTCTGTTGTTTCTTTGATGTTTTTGCAGATTTTGTTTTTTGAGGTTTATTGTCATTTTCTGCAACTTGGGTTATTTCTTTTATAAACGACTGATAATCAATTTCTTTTAATTTTGGGTTTATTTGTTTTTTCAAACCTTCGGTTAATTTTTCCATAAATAGGTTTTCATAAGCATTTTTCACATTTTCTTGATTTTTCATCATTTCTGTGGTCAAACGCAAAATTTGCTCTTCTTGTTCTTTTTCCATTTCTGTAGTAGAACCGAAATAACTCATCCGAATATAGTCTTTGATATAATTGACAACGGCGTCTCTATCAATATTGATTTGACAATCTTGACTAATTTTATCTTCTAATAATTGGAAAAGAATAGATTTTCTAATATTTTCATATTGTTCGTCAATATTGTCTTTATTGTATTTGTTGTCATTACGAAGCAAATATTCTTTAATAAAATTATCGGGCAAATCAATCGTAGTGTTTTCAAGCAAGCAATCCATCACCTTATTTCTGTAAATAATATTAGCATCGTTTACATAGCGTAATTCTATTTGTTGTTTTAGATTATCTTTCAAGGCTTGTTCGTCTTTTATGCTACCGTCAGGGAATGCTTTAGAAAAGAATTCATCATTTAATTCGGCGGGTTCCATGTGATGTATAGCATCTATTTTTATGCTTACTTTTTTAGGAGCATTTTCCAAGTCTTCTACTTTGGTTTTCAAGAATGTAGAACGTTCATAATCGCTTTTAAAAATAGTTGTTGTGTCTATTTTTATGGTATCGTGTAATTTTTTTCCAATAAATTTTTTCACTTGATCGTCTTTTACATAAGTCAATACCAATGAAGACGTAAATTCCTCTCCTTCTTCTGGTTGAACAGTTGTCAAAAGCATATCTTCAGCGGCGACTTCTTCTGTAGAAGCAAATTTACCTAAACGTTTACGTAGGTTATGCTCTTCTGCATTTATTTCTTCTTCAGTTGCAATAATTTTATAATTATCAATTTTGTTTGCCTTAACATAATCTATGGACAATTCAGGACGAATGCCTATTTCAAAAGTAAAGACAAAATCTTGTGGATTGTCAAAATCTCCTATTGTTGTATCCAATTTTTCAATAGGTTCAAATAAAATGTTAATATGATTTTCTTGCAAAAAGTTAATCATTTTATCATTTGTCATTTTGGACAATTCATCCACTAACACTGATTTCCCATATTTTTTATTGATTATTCCCATTGGGACATGTCCTTGACGAAACCCCGGTTCTTGTATCTTATGTTGTAAAGTTTTCAAAGATTTATCTACAGCAAGACGATAATCTTCTGGGGTAAAAGTAATAGTTATCTGTTCGTGTAAAGTTCCAATTTGTTCTCTGGTAATATTCATACGAATTTTTATAATTTATTATTTATATTAAAAAATAGTTTGCAAAGATAACATAAAAATCTTTATATATAAGAAAAAAATTATAGTATTTGTAGTTGTTGAACAATAGGGGTTCCAATTTGTTCATTCAACAAGGTCATTACTTTGCTTCTATTGAGCAATAATTCATTTTTGATAATAGGATTGGTAATATATATGGTCAAAACGTTGTCTTTTAACATTACTTTTTGCGTATATTTGGCAATAGTTTCTCCTACACAATTGTTCCACAAGATATTTATACGTTTGTGTAGGTATTTTTTTTGCAATGTTTGGTTACTTTTCCAAAACAAGCCTGCCACATCTCTCATATCATATTCATTATTGTATTTCATTGATTGATATGATTTTGTAGTTCAAGCAATTTGTTTTTATATTGATTATACAATTCCATTTCGCCTAATTGTTCTAAAATTTGGCAATAGTGGTCTATAATATCCACATCAGATTCTCCTCCTGATTTTAATGCTTTTTCCAACCATATTTTAGCTTGTGTAGAATTGCCTTGTTTGAACAAAATCCACGCATAAGTATCTAAATAGGCAGTATTAGTAGTTATTTTCAATGATTTTTCAGATAATTGCAAGGCATAGTTCAAGTTTTCGTTTTGTTCGGCCAAATAATAGGCATATTCATTCAATATCATACTATTTTGCGGATTTTTTTCCAAGGCCGCATCAAAATGTGCAATTGTTTCCTTGTCTTTCTTTTGCTTCATGCAGGCTTGTGCGAGTGTAAAATGAAAGGTAGCCACAAGCACGTTTCCTGAAGCATAATTTAATCCTTCCGTTAAAGTGTTTTCAGCCTCTTGGGCTTGCTCTAAGGCAAGATAAGCCATTCCTTGTGTCAAGTAGGGCAATGCTTGCATCGGGAACAAAGATTGGGCTTCAGCAGATTGTGTAACAGCCAAATCAAATTCTTGCAAAGTCAATAGTATTGGCAAATATTGTTCCCAAATAGGATATTTGCTGTTGTCCAAAAGCAACACATGTTCAAAAGCTTCTTTGGCTCGTCTAAATTGATTATCTTGATTGAGAAAATCCGCATAGATAGCCCATGCTTTAGGTTCTTCAGGATGTGCTTTTACTAATGAATCTAACAGATTGTAAGCCATATCTGTTTGTAGGTTTTTCCCAAAAAACGACAATAATATTTTTATTTTTTCGTCAATGTTTAATTCAGGAGCGGCAAATGCTCTTTTTAGATACTTATATGCGGTGTCGTAATGTTTGTTTTCTACATTATAATTATACAGACAGATATTGATGTGTGGATTCATGGGGTCTATTTCACTTGCCTTTTGTAGATAAGGTATGGCTTTTTCTTCCATCTTATTGGAAATATAAATATCTGCAATATCCAGTGGATAGCGTATGTCGGTAGGAGAGGTTTCCAATAGCTTGTTCATTTCTTTAACCGCATTTTCTGGTTTCTTCAATTGTAGCCATATATTGCGTTTCGCAATGACAATATCCTCATTTACACCGATTTGTGCTTCTATCATATTATATGCATCAATGGCTTCCTTTATTTTATTTTGGTAAATAAGAGCGAGGGCATACTTATATATATACTCTTGATTTTCTGGATATTTTATAGCCAAACTTTGCCACAATTTTTCAGATTGTCCATATTGTTGGTTCATATCGTAAGCCTCTGCAAGTGTTACTTTTATCCACCGATTGGTATCACAAAGCGAAAGTGCTATATTCAACTCTTCAATGGCAGGTGTGAGTTTATTTTGCATAAGCAATAGTTTGGCATATTCCCAATGTGCAATGTCGTAAGAGGGATTTGTTGCCAAAAGTTCTTGTAGTTGTTGTGCAGCCTCGGTGTATTTGCCTGCATTTTTTAAGACAACTGCATCTATCAATGAGTTAGATTGTTGTCTATATTGTTCTTGTGAGACAAATAGTTCTATTTTAGATGATGTTTTTTTGTTTTTTTTTGATTTTTGGGCAAAGGCACATGGCAATACCACTATACAAAGAACGAAGATGAGATATTTTTTTTTCATAATTATTTGCCTGTATGCCCAAAACCTCCTTCGCCTCTCTCTGTTTCATCTAATATTTCCACCGATTCCCACGTAATAGTTTCATGTTTGGCAATAATCATTTGGGCAATTCTATCACCATGATTGATAGTAAAATCAGAATCGGACAAATTGATTAAAATTACTTTTATTTCTCCTCTGTAGTCGGCATCTATAGTGCCGGGTGTATTGAGTACGGTAATTCCATATTTTGCAGCCAAGCCACTACGGGGGCGAATTTGTGCCTCAAACCCTTGTGGCAACGCAATATGCAAGCCTGTAGGCACAAGCAACCGTTGCAAGGGACGCAAGGTGATAGACTCTTGCAAATTTGCACGAATATCCATACCGGCTGAGGCTATCGTTTCATATGCAGGCAAGGCATTATTTGAATGATTGATAATTTTTACAACCATAAATTTAAAATTATTAGTTTTTACCATTTTA
>CALAVA010000373.1 GCA_937892025.1 uncultured Bacteroidales bacterium | reverse complement strand
ATTAAGGCAATAAAAGGTAATATTATACTTTCTGCAAAAGGACTTCTTGAACTTACAAGAATTTTGAAAATGAGCAGAGAATTAAAAGAATATTATCATCAAGATGATGGCTTAAGCAAATCTGAATCTGATACTTTAGATAACTACTTTTCAAATTTATATACGAACATAGATATAGAAAATTTAATATTTTCAAATATTCTAGATGAAAATACATTAAACGATATTTTTCGCCGAACTAATACAGACATCGTTCGTTTATATACCGGCGAAGATTATGTTCCTAAATTAAAAGAATTTTTCAAAAAACGTTCCTAAAATGAAAAGAACACTTGAATTTGTTGTTATTTTATTATTACTCAATAATAATCTGTTATTTGCTCAGGTCTCTGCCCAATTAGATAGCAATACTATGCTCATTGGCGACCAAATGAATCTAATTTTATCAGCAACAACATCAAAACAATCAACAGTCTTATTTCCAACAATATGCGATACATGCATTGAGGGGGTGGAAATTCTCAACAAAACTATTGATACATTCTCTACCAATGAACAACTTGTGTGGAAACAAACTCTACGTATTACCTCTTTCAATGAAGGCAATTATACCATAGAACCATTTGCCATTTATGACCAAGATTCTAATTTATTAGGCCATTCAAATGCTCTTCAACTACAAATCAATACATTGCCGATAGATACCTCTGCCAATATCAAAGACATAAAAGCACCGCTTTCAGAACCAATCACACTAAAGGAAATCCTAAACGTTGTTATGTGGATATTGTTGGTAGCAATAGGGATAGGACTAATTATTTTTGGTATTTACAAATTTTCCAAACGCAAAAAAACAAAAGACATTTCCTTGAAGAGTAAACCTACAGAACCCGCTCATATTATAGCCTTGCGAGATTTGGAACAACTACACCAAAAACGGCTATGGCAAAATGGACATATCAAAGAATATTATAGTTTATTAAGCGAAATTTGCCGAACTTATATGTACAACAGATGGGATATTGCCGCTATGGAAATGGTAAACGAAGAAATTGAAACATCGTTACAACAGATTGGATTAGAACATCATATTATTACAATGGTTATCAAAGATTTACAGGCTTGTGATTTGGCTAAATTTGCAAAACATAATCCTTTGCCAGATGAAAATGCTGCAATATATAAAAATATGGTTGATTTTGTAAACAATACTAAAGAAACTATTGCCAACAATAATGAAATTCAACATTAAATAACTTAAACACAATGATGCATTTTTTCAACTATATCCAAAATTTGGAATTTGTTCACCCAAAACTATTTTGGTTATTGATCATTATTCCTATATTAATAGTTTGGTATATCTGGAAACACAAGCAAGATAATGCTTCGTTTGTCGTTTCCACAAATAGTCCATTTACTAATCACAATCAGACGATATGGTGGTTTCATTTGCCGTTTGTTTGCCGAATTATAGCATTATGTCTTATCATTATAGCCTTGGCTCGTCCACAAAGTTCTTTATCGCACAAAGAAGTTGATATTGAAGGCATTGATATTGTTATGGCATTAGACGTTTCAGGGAGTATGATGGCTATGGACTTTCGCCCTAATAGGTTGGAGGCTTGCAAACAAGTGATACAATCATTTATAGAAAACAGACCTACAGACCGCATCGGTTTAGTATTATATAGTGGAGAAGCCTATACCAAATGTCCATTGACAACAGACCATAACACCTTGTTAAACTCCTTAAAAACAAGCACAAATGGACAAATAGAAGATGGAACTGCCATCGGAGACGGTTTGGGAACCGCTATCAATAGATTGCGAGAAAGTACAGCCAAAAGCAAAGTTGTTATTCTTTTGTCTGACGGAGTAAACAACAGCGGATATATTGACCCTCTTTCTGCAGCAGATTTGGCAAAAGATGATGAGAATCACGGTGTGTTGCATACTGGCGACCTTGCCTATCGTGACGAGGATGGTTTCTACTTCATTTCAGGGCGCAAGAAACGTTTTCTGAAACTGTTTGGCAACCGTATCAGTTTGGACTATGTCGAGAAACTGCTGAAAGACAAGCTTCAGGAATGTGTCTGTGTGGGAGATGACACAAAGTTGATTGTTTATACCACCGACAAAGCCTACAACGAAGACGACATCATCGACTATCTTGTCAACAGGACCAAGATAATCCGCTCAGCTTTCGTTGTGAGACATATTGACGAGATACCCCATTCGGAGACAGGTAAAGTATTATATAAGAACTTAAGTTTAGAATAAAGATGGCACATCAGATTGTAAAAAACGTGAGCATAGCCGGAATCACGACGTGTGTACCCAAGAATGTGGAGGAGAATATCTCACTGCCATTCTTCAAAGAGGGAGAGGCGGAGAAGGTGATACTTTCGACCGGCATAGAGCGTCGCAGGATTGCGGACAAAGATGTTACAGCCGGAGACCTATGTTGTCAGGCAGCAGAGGATTTGATACAGGGAGTGGGTTGGAACAAGGAAGAAATAGACTGTCTGGTTTTCGTCAGTCAGACACATGACTATATCCTTCCTGCCACTTCGTGCGTAATACAAGGCAAACTGGGGCTTCCCAACTCATGCTGTTGTTTCGACATCTGCTATGGCTGTTCGGGATGGGTATATGGACTGAGTGTCATATCATCAATGCTTTCAAATGGCGTAATGAAGAAAGGGCTTCTCCTTGTGGGAGATATTACTTCTTTCTTCAAGTCAGCCAAAGACAAGACGGCGCGTCCGTTGTTTGGCGATGCAGGAACCGCCACAGCCGTAGTCTATGACCCGGAGGCGCAGGATATGAAGTTTGCTCTTTATGCCAACGGAAACAAGTATGATGCAATCGTAGTGCCCGATGGAGGTTGCCGCAATCCGTTCTCTGCATCTTCGCTCATTGAAACCGAGTATGAAGAGGGCGTTATCCGTACCCCGTTACATTCTGCCATGAATGGAATGGACGTATTCTCGTTTGGGATAACTAAAGCACCTGAGGTGACGAAAGAAATGATGGAGTTTGCAGGAAAGACAGCAGAAGAGGTTGACTACTTCATCTTCCACCAAGCCAACAAGTTCATGAATGAGAAAATCAGAAAGAAACTAAAGATTACCGAAGAACAATGTCCTTATTCGATGAAAGACTTTGGCAATGTGAGTTGTGCTACCATTCCTTTGACTATCAACTATCGTTTTAAAGATGTTACAGAACTGAAAGGCAAGGAATTGATAGCCACGGCGTTTGGCGTGGGGCTGTCATGGGGTAGTACATCGTTCAATCTGAAAGGATTACAGTATTTAAGAATGTCGGAATATGAATAACATTTTTACTTTAGAAGTGAAGTCCATTCTGATAACAGGAGCCGCATCTGGCATAGGTCGCTGTGTGGCTGTTGAAGCCTCAAAATTGGGAGCCAACATCATTTTAGTTGACCTGAATGAGGTGGGCTTGCAGGAAACTCTGACCATGCTGACAGGTGGAAATCACACAACTATCAAGTGTGACCTCACAAATAGCGAAGAGAGAACCAACCTCGTGAAGCAGGTAGGAAAGCTTGATGGTGT
>CALAVA010000372.1 GCA_937892025.1 uncultured Bacteroidales bacterium | reverse complement strand
TCCCTACACGACGCTCTTCCGATCTTAATTGATAATATAGGGGGTATATCAATAATTTCATATTTTTTAACATAAAAATTAATATTTGAATCGTTCACTATAACATTTTGGTAAATTACATATAGTATTTAAATTAGTGAAAATATATTCTTTTATTAATTTATCAAAATCTAAATTTATTGTATCAGAATAAGCTTCCAAAGGAATATCTATAAATTGTGAAGTAACCAAAGTTTCAACTAATTTATTTGCATACTTACATTTTCCAGTACAAAAGTGTTTTATTGAATATTTAAAATAAAAATATTTATTATTAGTGAAATTCCTATAATTAATAACTATAGGAACAAATTGATATTTTTCATTATTTTTATTATATTTTTCATATAATTTATAAGAAAATATGAAATCATTATCAAAATACTTTTTGCAAAGACTGAAATTGATAATTACATAGACTTGTATGTAAATTTTAGGTTGAAATATGCAGAGGCAAAGGCATTGCAATTAGATACAATGGAAAGATTGAAAAGGGAATTGAACGGCTATAGAGAACAAGCCTCGGCTCAGTATTTGACAGATAAAGATGTCAATGAAAGTATTTATAATGAAGCCTTAGAGCGGATAAAATGGGATATAAGAGCCAGTCATATTCTTAAAACAGTCTCCCTTAATGCCTCCCCTAAAGATACTTTGGCTGCTTATAAAAGTATTATGCAAGTGAGAGATAGATTGCTAAAAGGTGAAAATTTTGCTACTGTTGCTCAAGAAGTGTCTGATGATCCATCTGCAAAAGATAGGTATTCTGCAGGTGGAGAGTTAATGCAATATGGAAACCATGGCGATTTGGGATATTTTACTGTTTTTGATATGATATATTCATTTGAGTCTGCAGCCTATAATACTCCTGTTGGTACTTTGTCTATGCCAATTCGTACAGAATTCGGTTATCATCTTATTCTTGTGCAAGACAAAAGACCTGCATTCGGCAAATGTAAAGCCATTCAAATGATGTGTCCGTTCAATAGAAATGTCAATTTGACCAATAAAGAAAGGCAAGTTAATGAAAATATGCAAAAACTGAAAATAGATTCCATCTATAACGATTTGTTGAGTGGAGAAGATTTTGAAACAGTTAGGCATAGATATTTTGGAGAAAACGCTACTCAAGAAATTATTCCTATGTTCTCTTGTTCAAGATTTGAGGGCGATTTTATCGCAGGTTTGTATGGCTTAAAAGAAGGACAGTTTTCAAAACCACTTAAGACAAAATATGGTTGGCATATTGTTAAAATTACAGAAACCAATCCTATCAATGTAGATGATGATACCAAAGCATTAGTGCGAATGAAAATAATGAGAGATACTCGTTCCAATAAGAGTGTAGAATCATTTATAGAAAGAGTAAAACGTGAAAACGGATTTAAAGAATTTAAAACCAATAAAAATAATCCACTATCTGATTTCTATACCGCATTGGATAGTACCATTTATAATGGAACATTCAAGGCAGAGAAAATTGCAAATATGAAAAAAGCAATGTTTATCTTAGGTGGAAAAACCTATACACAGCAAGATTTTGCTATGTTTTTAGAAAAAAATCCATTTACCAATATGGAAGATTATGACCTTGTTACATTGGTCAATGTTGCCTATAAACAATTTGTCGATATATCTGTTATGCAGTATGAAGATGATAATTTGGAAATAAAATATCCTACTTTTGCCAATTTAATGGAAGAATATAAAGAAGGAATATTGTTATATGAACTTAGCGAACAAAAGGTGTGGAAAAAGGCAGAAACAGATAGTGCAGGTTTGGAAAATTTCTATAAAACTATTAACCATAAGTATTTATATCCTAAACGCATCCAACTTTTAGACATAAAATGTGTGGATAAAAAAGCAATGCAAAAAGTTAAATCCGCATTAGATAAAGGTGCGTCAAAATCTATTCCTGTTCAAGAAAGTATAGAAAAACTCAATGCAAAAAGTATAATTTGTGTGGCAGATACCATTGTTTGCTGGAAAGGACAAAATCAAACGCTTGATAGTCTTTGTGATTGGACTATTGCAAAAAAAGGTGATATGTTTGTCAATGAATCAAATAATGAAATATTGCAAATTCAAAATATACTATTGCCAAGTCCTAAACCACTTGAAGAAATAAAAGGCTTGATAGTATCTGAATATCAAGATGTTTTGGAAAAAGAATGGATAGAACAATTGCATAAGGATAACAAAATTTGGGTGGATAGACAAACTATCTATACATTGATAAAACAATAATGAATATTCGTTTTTTTGCTCTTGTTTTGGTTATATTGTTGCTAACAGCATGTAACAACAAAAAAGAAAATATTATAGCTCAAGTATATGAGGAGTCTTTGACTATGGAAGAGTTGCATGACCTTGTGCCTCTTTCTTATACAATGCAAGATAGTGCTATTGTTGCAAAAGAATGTCTAAATAAGTGGGTGGAAGAACAAGTTTTGTTACATCAAGCCAAACTTTATTTGACGGCAAAAGAACGTGATTTTTCTAAAGAATTAGAAAATTATAAAAATGCTTTATTGATACATGCTTATGAAAATAAATATGTTACAGAACATGCTGATGATATTTTGATAACAGATGAAGAAGTCTATCAATATTATCAACTTCATTTGGACAATTATATTTTACAACAACCTATCATAAAAATCAATTATGTAAAATTTCCGAAAGATTTTGTACAATTGGAGCAGGCCAAAAAGATGTTTTTTAAAGATAGAACGGCAGCTGAAAACCAAAAAATGATGGATTATTGTATAAAATCTGCTGTGAATTATTATTTCCAAAATAAATGGTTGCTGTTCAGTGATATAACAAAGGAAATCCCTATTGATAATTATAATCAGAATGATTTTTTGTCAAAAAAATCAACTTTAGAAATCTTGGATTCTAATTTTGTGTATTTAGTTAAAATATTGGATTTTAAAATAAATGAAAAGTATGCTCCTTTGTCTGTTGTTGAGGAAAGCATACGTTCTGTTCTGTTGGAACAGAAAAAAATAAAACTTTTAACAGAAAACCGAAACCGATTGCTTCAAACAGCAATGCAAGCGGATAAAATATCAATAATAAAATGAAGAAAATAATTGTCTTGTGTGCTTTTTTTGTCTGTTCTTTTTGCACTTATGCCCAATCTGTCATTATAGATGAGATTATAGCGACCGTTGGAAATCACATTATTACTCGTTCTGATTTGGAGTATGCAATCCAAGCCTATAAATATTCTATGGGGTATTATACATTGGAACTCAATGATGAAACCACTTGCAATATCATTGAACAATTGTTGTTTCAAAATCATTATTAGATTTGTTGGAACTTGAAAATGATTCTTGGAAATTTATTCCTAATTTCGGGGAATTTTTTTCTGCAATAATATCAAAATCCATATTAGAACCATCGCTCATTATATTTTAATTTTTATTTTTAATTGACAAATATTTATATTATAAAATATATATTTGATAAT
>CALAVA010000371.1 GCA_937892025.1 uncultured Bacteroidales bacterium | reverse complement strand
CGCAACGGTTTCATTTCGGCAAGTTGCTTAATGGCTTCTTCGGATATTTTATCGGCAAAGCAAGCAACCAAATCGCCATTGTTGACGATATGAACATCAAAACCGGTAATCTTTTCTACCTTGTGCGGCAGAGAGAGTTCCAATCCCCACTCAAGCATACAAGCGTATAACAAATCTTCAGCAGTGCGACCATCTTTGATGTTGCTGACCATATCCACTAAATCGGTTTGCTTATATTCTTCCGGCGTGAAGTAAACATCTTTCATGTTGCTTTCATCAAGTTTCAAAACACGGAAGCCGATATCAAGGTCTTTTTTGCCGGTTTCTTCAA
Organism: uncultured Bacteroidales bacterium; assembly: GCA_937892025.1. Classification (GTDB taxonomy): domain Bacteria; phylum Bacteroidota; class Bacteroidia; order Bacteroidales; family WCHB1-69; genus UBA1205. The sequence continues at coordinate 2,549 of CALAVA010000371.1, read as the reverse complement.
CGATTTTCTTGCCGGCACGACGGATGCGTTCTTTACCGATTTCTGTAAGATAATGTGATTTTTTCAGTTCATCGCACAAATCTATTGCATTCTGCGTCAATTCTTTTTCTTGTTGATTTTGGGCTTTTTGTAGATTTTCATCTAAATTTTCGTTCAGTTGCACCAATATAAATTTCCGTTTTCCATCATCTTTAGCATTGATTGATAATGTTGCTTCTGCGGTAGTTCCTGACCCAGAAAAGAAATCTAAAATGTAAAAATTATCGTTATATTTGTTTGTTTTACAATCAAACATTAAACTTATGAAGTATTCAATCAGAGATACAGGTTTAGGATAGGAAAATACAGCCTTGTCGCCAAACATTTCTTTTAATTGGGATGTAGCATTTTCACTTGTATCTATACGAGAAGTCAATCTTCCAATAGTTTTCATTGGATTTGATTGATTTGTAAAAATTATTGCTCGTGGAGATTCATTTGCAACCTTACCATCTCCATAAATTGCACGAATAGCAAATGTTTCAGTTTTAACCCAAAATGTTGTACCTTTTTCAACTTCTTCTTGCACTGTATCATTTGCCCATCTTGAACGAAACTTTAGTTGAAAAGAATTTTTATTTTTTCCATTAGCAACCACAACAGGCGTAATCAATTCATAGTCATCACTTTTGGTTTTATTATAAGTTCCATCTTTAATGTTAAATTTAGTACTGCCTGCGGGAAAAGTTAAAATTTTAACATTATTAGAAGCATTAAATAAAGGAGCATCTGTTAATTCGGTTTTAATCTTTTCAACAAGCAATTCCTTTACATTATTAGTTACAGAATTAGTGATGTCTCTTGCATAGCAGACTATATAATCGTCATTACTATAATAATTTGCTTTTTGCCTACCAAAATGTTGTGTCTTTTCCCATATAAAAGAACAAACAAAGTTATTATCTCCGAATATTTCATCGCAAATTTTTCTTAAATTTGAAATTTCTCCATCGTCAATTGATATAAAAATAATACCATCTTCAGACAGTAAGTTTCGTGCTAATTTTAATCTTGGATATAGCATTGAGCACCAGTCGCTGTGGAATTTACCATTACTTTCAGTGTTTCTAAACCATTCACTGCGTTTATTCAGCGTTCTATTTCCTGCCTTGTCAATAATACCGCTGTTATCTTCAAAGTCATCATCTACAAAATTGTCATTGTAAATAAAATCATTACCAGTGTTATACGGCGGGTCAATGTATATCATTTTGACTTTATTCAAATAACTTTCCTGCAAAAGTTTCAAAACATCCAAGTTATCGCCTTCAATATAAAGGTTCTGTGTGTTTTCCCAATCCACAGATTCCTCACGGCACGGCCGCAAAGTCTTATGAATTGGTTTGCAGGCTTCAACCATGGCTTGTTTTTTACCAACCCACGTAAAATCATAACATTCATCACCTTCAATTACTTTGGTAGAAAGGAGTTGTTCTAACTTTTTGGCATCAACGGCCACAACAATTTCACCGTTTTCATCCTTTGTCTCGGTGATAACTTCCGGAAACATTTCTTTCAATTTCGCTAAATTCTCCAGCGTTTTGTTCGCAGTTTCCATTTTCATTTTATCCATTATTAAGTCCCTTTCAATGATTGTAATTGTGCTTCCAAATCTTTGATTTGTGCACGGATGTCACACTGGCGGTTGAATTGCTTTTCTGCCAGCATTTTCTTGGTTAATTTTTCAATTTGATTTTCAAGTTTTTGAATCTCTACGGTCTTATTGACTTTTTCTTTGATATCTTGCTCACTGGCCGTATCAATCAAGTTGTCCGATAATTGACTCAAAAAGTTTTCATAAATGCTATCAAGTTTGTTGCCTTGCAACACAATGCTCGGCTCTTTTGCCCATTCGCTGTTAAAATAGCGAACGATACTCGCTTTATTGGCACCACCGGCCGTTTTCTCTTTATATCCGAGCCATAATTGATATTTGCCGTTATATTCCAACACAAACAAAATGTAATAAGGAATAGCTTTATCTATGGCCTCCAAAACTTTTTGATTAAATTTACCGGTCTTTAATTTGATATGAAAGACTTCAAGTTCCTTAATATTATCAGAGCCGGAGATATTCAAAGTGCTCGGCGCTAATTTGTTTGCCCAAACAATCTTTTCAATATCATTTACAAAGCATTCTTTTAAGGTCTGACTGATGTTCGCCTTTTCATAAAACTTATTTTTGGCGACCATTTTGTTGACTTCGGTTTCTTTAGGCAGATTAAGCATTATTTTCCGCCCTCCACAACAAGGAAGCAAATAAGTTCAAAATCATTCAATCCGCTGATTTCGTTTTCAAGAGCCGATGTACCGCCATCAGAGAACAGACTGTCAACATCGCTTTCCTCCTTAACCGCAATAATAGAATTGATGGCTTGGCTCAAAAGTGCCGAATATTGCTTCATATCACGGCCGTCCTTGGTCTTTTTGTTGAAATACGCACAAAGTTCTTTATCCGGAACAGATTTATAACCGAACGGCATTATCTGAGAGATTAATTCGCGTTTAAT
>CALAVA010000370.1 GCA_937892025.1 uncultured Bacteroidales bacterium | reverse complement strand
CGCATAGGCGAAGGCACCAGCGCCGTGCTGCGTGGCCGCCAAGCCGCCTACGAGACGTAATGCAGCTAATCAAGATTAATTATGAGATGTATTGATATAATAGCGTCATTTGAGCTTGAAATAAATAAGCTTGACGATAACTTAAATAAGCCTTTAACAGACGATGGAAAAACGCCTTTAATACTTGCAGTAGAAGCAAATAATTTAAATACGACAATGTTATTGGTAAATAATGGTGCAGATATTAATGTAATTAAAGCACTATTGGGACATGCCTCTTTAGCCGCAACGCAAGTATATATGCACACAACCATTGAACATTTAAAAGAAGAATATAAACACGCTCATCCAAGAGCTATAAAATAATAAGTTATGCAAGTAAATATTAAATCAGTACATTTCAAAGCCGATCAGGCATTAGAGCAATTCATTACGAAAAAATTGCAAAAAATTGGTGATTTCCATGATGATATTATCGGGGGGGACGTAACCTTGAAATTAGACAATACCGATAAGCCTGAAAATAAAATAACGGAAATCCGTCTGAAAGTTAGAGGTAACGATTTATTGGCATCTAAGCAATGCAAAACATTTGAAGAAGCAACCGATATGGCTGTTGATGCCTTAAAAAAACAATTAGAAAAGATAAAGGATAAAAGGTAGAATGCTAAAAGTTTGAAAAAGAGTATTCTTAGAATACTCTTTTTTTGTTTTAAGATGTTTTGACTTTATACAATCTTATATTTAGTCAATTCTGATTAAGTTTTTTTCTAAAAATGAAAATTTGTATAAAAAAAAATATTACCTTTGCAAATCCTATGCGGATGTGGCGTAATTGGTAGCCGCGTTAGACTTAGGATCTAATGTCGAAAGGCGTGGGGGTTCGAGTCCCTTCATCCGCACAAGCAACAATATACATTGTTGCTTTTTTTATTTATAAAAGCATTTGAATAGGAATGCTATTTAACCAAAAATTCTTTTATTTTTTGTTCGTCAATACTAATGTATTGATAACTTTGTTTTATTTCTCCATTTTCTGTAAATAAGATAACAGGCATTTGACCATTAGTAATATTTAAAAAAGTATCTACCGTAAATGTGGTATATTCCAATGGGGTTGTGCGAGTAGTCTTGAAGAATTTTTCCATGGGTTTGTCATTATCTGTTCTCCAAAAGATAATTTTAATATTATTTTGGTCTAAACCTTCTTTTTGAATAGCAAGATGTATCTTTTGGGCAGATTTTTGGCAGTATGGACAAGCGGTAGAGTAGAGGCAAATAATTTGTTTTCCATTAGAAAATTCTTCTTTTTTGCCTGTGTTTTCTAATGCAATATGGTATAAATTTTCATCAATATCAACATATTGCCCATATATTTTGTTGTATATAAAACTTGGTGGATTAATCGAAAAACTAATTCCCATTGCTAATAATGCTAAAACACACAATATAAGGGCTTTGCGTTTTATATTAGGAACTAATAGACTTGTGTTTATCGGAATTGTTAGTATTAATAAAATGATATTCTTTATAATAGATTGGTTTCTTGTAAATGGTAGTTTTTCTCCAAAACAATGACAATTGCTCATATCTACAGAGAATATATAGGGCATAAGAATTAGGTATATAGTAAATAGCAATAGACACAATATGGTACTTATTTTGGCTAATCGCAACTGCAAACCAACAATAAGCATCACACCCAATGAAAATTCTATGGCAATAAGTAGTCTTGTTAATATCTCTGTTATTTGGAACCCAAATAATTGGTGTTCATAAATATATAAATCAAAAGCATCTAATGATAAGTATTTTAATAGGGCAGAGGTGATAAAAAGTCCACCAACTATAATACGTAAAATAAGTGATAGATACTTATTGTTGGTTGTCAATTTTTTCATAGATATAGGTTAAAAAAATAAAATACAAAAAGGGCAAATTAATTGCCCTTTTTATTAGTTTTTGTAAATGATTATTTACATTCCCAACCTGTTTTTCCATTGCTCGTTTCAACAATGGCAGTTGTTGCATAGTCTGAACATTTCTTGTCAGAATCTTTGTCAATTGTGTAAGTTTGTTTCGAAACTTCTTTACCATCTTTGTATTGTTTGCAAGTACAAGTTTTGTTACAAGAAGCGAATGTTGCAACCATAGCCATGGCTACTACTGCACAAAATAATTTTTTCATTCTTCAATTTATTTTAAATTTTACTTACTCTTTTGAGGATTTTCAGTTTTCTCCTTTATTTAATAATGCAAAGATAGCATTTATTTTTATAGACACCAATAATTTTTTTTTATAATTAATAGTACAGATTTGTACGAATTGATAAATATGTGTAAAAATTCACTAAATGGCAAATAATTTTTGTATAATTTCCTTTTGTAGCACCAATATGTTAAGATGATAAAAAGAATCTTGTTCGTGATAGAACAAGATTCTTTGTTTAAGCATTTATGTTATTCATGTTTTTGTTTTATACTTTTATTATACATAACAAATTGGTTGTCAATAACATCAATAATAATTGGCAAGTTTTTATCAAAATTGTCTGCCAACATCATTTTAGATAAATTGTTCAAAATATGTTTTTGAATAATTCTTTTTAGCGGTCTTGCCCCATATTGAGGGTCATACCCCATATCTGCAAGAGCATTTATTGCATACTCTGTCAGTTCGATATGGATGTCATTTTTTTCTGTCAACGTTTTCAATTGGTTCAATTGCAAGGTTACAATTTGTTTGATTTCATTTTTAGACAATGGTTTGAACATTAGAATTTCATCAATTCTGTTTAAAAATTCCGGTCTAATACTTTTTTTGAGTAAAGTAAGGACTTGTTCTCTTGTTTGTTCTACAATTTCTTCATCGACATTATTGTTGTGCTTATCAAAATTTTCTTGAATAATATGCGAACCAAGATTAGAAGTCATGATTATCACTGTATTTTTAAAATCAGCGACACGTCCTTTATTGTCTGTCAAACGTCCATCGTCCAATACTTGCAATAGAATATTGAATACATCAGGGTGTGCTTTTTCAATTTCATCAAAAAGTACGACAGAATAAGGTTTACGGCGTACTCTTTCGGTTAATTGTCCACCTTCATCATAGCCTACGTATCCCGGAGGAGCACCAATTAATCGTGAAACCGTATGTGCTTCTTGATACTCAGACATATCAATTCTTACCATAGCGTCTTCTGTATTGAATAGATATTCAGCCAAGGCTTTAGCGAGTTCAGTTTTTCCGACCCCGGTTGTGCCTAAAAAAATAAAGGAACCAATAGGGCGTTTTTCGTCTTGCAATCCTGCACGACTTCTTCGTATTGCGTTGGCAATTGCAGAAATGGCTTCTTCTTGTCCAATAACTCTTTTGTGGAGTTCTTCTTCCAAATGAAGCAGTTTTTCTCTCTCACTTTGCATCATCTTGCTGACAGGAATGCCAGTCCACCGAGCAACGACTTCAGCGATGTCATCAGCAGAAACAACCTCATTAATCATAGGTTTATCTCCTTGAATTTCACGAAGTTTTTTTGTGCTTTCTTCAATAAAAGTTTCTTTTTCTTTTATTTTACCATACCTCAATTCGGCTACACGTCCATAATCACCATTTCTTTCGGCTTGTTCTGCCTCAAAACGAAACGTTTCTATATCTTTTTTTGCCGATTGTACAGCATTTACCAAATCTTTTTCTTCTTTCCATTTGCAACGCAAAGCATTGCCTTGTTCGCTCAGTTCAGCAATCTTAGCCGATAAATCTGCTATTTTAGACTGGTCCGCCTCTCTTTTTATGGCTTCACGTTCTATTTCTAATTGTCTGATTTTCCGTTCAATTTCATCTAATTCTTGTGGTAAAGAATTGATTTCCATTCTTAATTTAGCAGCGGCTTCATCAATTAAATCTATCGCCTTATCGGGCAGAAATCGTTCTGTAATATATCGTTTAGATAATGTAACAGAAGCAATGATAGCTTCATCTAATATTCTTACTTTATGGTGATTTTCATATCTTTCCTTTAGTCCCCGTAAAATAGATATAGAAGATTCAGTATCAGGTTCATCAACATAGACTACTTGGAATCGTCTTTCAAGTGCTTTGTCTTTTTCAAAATACTTTTGGTATTCGCTTGTAGTAGTTGCTCCAATAGCTCTCAATTCTCCTCTTGCGAGGGCAGGTTTTAGTATATTGGCAGCGTCCATAGCACCTTCTCCACCGCCAGCACCAACTAAAGTGTGAATTTCATCAATAAAAAGAATAATTTCTCCTTCAGCAGCAATCACTTCTTTGATGACACTTTTTAATCTTTCCTCAAACTCTCCTTTATATTTGGCTCCAGCAACCAATGCTCCCATATCCAAAGAAAATATTTGTTTGGATTGTAGATTTTCAGGTACATCTCCGGACACTATTCTATGGGCTAAACCTTCTGCAATAGCGGTTTTGCCAACCCCGGGTGAGCCTATTAATATAGGATTGTTTTTGGTTCGGCGTGATAAGATTTGCAAAACTCGTCTTATCTCTTCATCACGACCAATCACAGGGTCAAGCTTGCCTTTTTGTACTAGGTCATTCAAGTTTTTAGCATATTTGTTTAAAGCATTATACGATGCCTCAACGTGTGGAGAATCTGCTTTACTACCTTTGCGCATTTCTTTGATAGCTTTTATTAAATCAGTTTCTGTCAAACCTCCATCTTTTAATATGTTAGCACTAATATCTTTGGATTTTAGAATGGCTAATAGCAAGATTTCTACCGTAACATATTCATCAGAAAATATATTGAGCAATTCAAACGATTTTTCTAATGTGGCGGAGCTTGTTTGTGAAATATAAATATTTCCATTGCCAGAAACCGTGGGCAGACTTTGTATTTGTCTGGAAACAATGTCTTTTATGGTATGAGTATTAACGCCACATTTTTTCAACAATAACTGAATTGTTGAATTATCATCTTCTAACATGGCTTGCAACAGATGTATGTTTTCAATAAACTGATGATGATTGTTTAAAGCAATTTGTTGTGCTTTTTCAAGTATGGATTGTGTTTTTACTGTTAATTTTTCTATATTCATAATTTTTATCTCCTTCTGATTTCATTTTATCAAAAGTTGTTCCAAGTATGTTTTCATGACATTTTGGCGTATTTATTGTAATGAAAAACACGATAAGCAGACATTTTGACACAAAAAAAGGAAGAACCGAAGTTCTTCCTTTTGCTAACATATAAATTCCAATAAATCTTAATCGTTATATTCTGCTATGATTTTTTTGACATCATCAGGACAAAGTCTACCATAAACTTTATCACCAATCATAGCAACAGGAGCAAGCCCACAAGCACCGATGCAACGTAAACTTGTTAAAGAAAATTTGCCGTCAGGTGTTGTTTCTCCGACGCTGATTTTCAGTACACGTTGGAATTCGTCAAGAATAGATTCTGCTCCTCGTACATAACAAGCGGTTCCCATACAAACAGAGATAGGGTGTTTGCCTTTGGGTTGCATGGTGAAGAATGAGTAGAATGACACTACACCAAATACTTTTGATACAGGTATTTTTAATTCTTCAGCAATAAGTTCTTGCACTTCAGCAGGAAGGTAACCAATTTCTCCTTGTACTTGATGTAGTACATTTATAAGTTCACCCGGTTTATTGTCAAACTTTTTACATATTGATTTAATAATGTCAATATGTTCTTGTTTTAGTTTTATTTGTACTCTTGCCATTATATATTCTCCTTATATTTTTCGATTAATTATTTTTTATTTAAATCCACTTCAAATACATTGTGTTTGTTGAAATAATGCGTGTGTAGCAAGTGGTGAGATTTTTCGCCACATGGTTCACCCAAATAATCTTTATACAATTGTATAATAGATGGATTTTCGTGTGATTTACGAATAGGTAAGTTTTTATCTGCTTCATAAATTGCTTTCCAACGAGCTTTGATAATTTCACTATTACCATGGTGTCTAGGTTGTC
>CALAVA010000369.1 GCA_937892025.1 uncultured Bacteroidales bacterium | reverse complement strand
AAGATAGTTCGTCGTAAGGGAGTAGTTTATGTGATAAATAAAAAGAACCCCAAATTTAAACAAAGACAAGGATAATTAAAATAATAAAATAAAGTATAATATATGGCAAGAATTGCTGGTATTGATTTACCAAATAACAAAAGAGGAGTAATAGGTTTAACCTATATTTACGGTATTGGTCGCTCAACGTCTGCGAAGATATTGGCAGAAGCCAACGTATCTCCTGACAAGAAAGTACAAGACTGGGATGATAACGACTTGAATGCAATACGCGGTATTATTGCAGATATGAAAATCGAAGGTGCTCTTCGGTCAGAAGTGCAAATGAATATTAAGCGTTTGATGGATATCGGTTGTTATCGTGGAATACGTCATCGTATTGGATTACCTCTTCGTGGTCAGTCTACGAAAAATAATGCGCGTACACGAAAAGGACGTAAGAAAGTTGTGGCCAATAAAAAGAAAGCAACCAAGTAGTAACAATTAAAAATTAAAGAAAGATTTATGGCAAAATCAACAAAAGTTACCAAAAAAAGAGTAGTAAAAGTGGACGCCATTGGAAGAGCATACATTCAAGCTTCTTTCAATAATGTTATTGTAACATTAACCAATAGTACAGGTCAAGCGATATCTTGGTCTTCTGCTGGTAAAATGGGTTTTAGGGGTTCTAAGAAGAATACTCCCTATGCAGCCCAAACAGCAGCACAAGATGCAGCAAAAGTTGCTTACGACTTGGGCTTACGTAGAGTAAAAGTATATGTTAAAGGTCCTGGTGGCGGACGTGAATCTGCTATTCGTACCATCAATGCAGCAGGAATAGAAGTAACCGAAATTATAGATATTACTCCACTTCCGCATAATGGTTGCAGACCGCCTAAAAGACGTAGAGTTTAATCATATTATTAATATAAAGAAAAAGAGATAATTTTATGGCAAGATATATTGGACCTAAAACAAAAATAGCAAGAAAATTTAAAGACCAAATATACGGACCTGATAAAGTTTATGTGAGACGGGAAGAAAAAAATGCTTCTATGAAAGGTCGTATGGTTGCAAAATCAGGCAAGGTATCAGAGTACGGATTGCAGTTAAAAGAAAAACAAAAAGTAAAATATACTTATGGTATATTAGAACGTCAATTTAGAAATACTTTCAAAAAAGCATCTGCTAAGAAGGGTATTACAGGTGAAATTCTGTTGCAAATGATAGAAGCACGTTTAGATAATGTCGTTTATCGTTTGGGGATTGCTCCAACTCGTGCAGCAGCAAGACAATTAGTTTCTCATCGGCATATTGTTGTTAATGGAAATGTGGTTAATATTCCATCTTATTCCGTTAGACCCGGAGATATTGTAGGTGTTAGAGAACGTTCCAAATCTTGTGAAGTTATTGTAGATTCTTTGAGTCGGAGAAGTTCAAGTGCATATCCGTGGTTAGAATGGGATGCCAATCAAATGTCCGGTAAGTTTATGCAATATCCTGAAAGAGAATCTATACCTGAAAAAATCAACGAACAATTGATTGTTGAGTTGTACTCTAAATAAAAAATAATTGATAGTTTAGTAAAAATAATAAAAATTAATATACAATGGTTACAATACCTTTTCAAAAGCCTGATAAAGTGCTAATGATAGAATCGACAGATTCTTTCGGGATTTTCGAATTTCGTCCCCTACAACCAGGGTATGGTGTAACGATTGGAAATGCACTTCGTAGAGTATTGCTTTCTTCTTTGGAAGGTTATGCTATTACTTCTTTAAAAATAGAAGGTGTAGCCCATGAATTTGCTACTATTCCGGGAGTGATTGAAGACGTTACAGACATTGTTCTGAATGTAAAACAAATACGCTTAAAAAGCAAAATTGAAGGTCAAACAGAAGAAAAAGTCAAAGTTACTATTACTGGTCAAGATGAGTTTGTGGCTGGAGATATGAACAAATTTCTCAATAACTTTCAAGTACTTAATACCGACCTTCACATTTGCTCAATGGAGCCAAGTGTGAAATTGGATATTGAATTTACTATCAATAAAGGACGTGGATACGTTACTATTGAAGAAAACAGAATGTTTCATGAGGGACATGGAGTTATTGTGGTGGATTCTATTCATACTCCTATCAAGAATGTTATGTATAGAGTTGAAAATTATCGTGTAGAACAAAAGACAGATTTTGAAAAATTGGTCTTTGAAATAACGACAGATGCCTCTGTTCATCCCAAAGAAGCCTTGAAAAAAGCAGCAAGTGTACTCATTCAACATTTTGTTCTTTTTTCGGATGATAAAATAGACATTTCAACAGATGAAGTTGAATTGACTTCTGAATTTGATGAAAATTCATTGCATATTAGACAATTACTGAAAACTAAATTGACAGATATGGATTTGTCTGTCAGAGCTTTGAATTGTTTAAAAACAGCAGAAGTAGATACACTTGGCGATTTGGTTGCATTCCAAAAAGCAGACTTGTTGAAATTTAGAAATTTCGGAAAAAAATCATTAAGTGAATTAGAAGATTTGGTAAAATCGAAAGGTTTAGATTTTGGTATGAATATTTCAAAATATAAATTGGATTTAGAAAAGTAGGAATATTATGAGACACGGAAAGAAAATAAATCATTTAGGTAGAACAAGTGCACATCGTAAGGCTATGATGTCTAATATGGCCTCTTCACTTATTCTTCACAAAAGAATAAATACAACTGTTGCAAAAGCTAAAGCACTTCGTAAATATGTAGAACCTTTGATTACAAAATCAAAAGAAGACTCTACAAATTCTCGTAGGGTTGTTTTTAGTTATTTGCAAAATAAAGAAGCAGTAACAGAATTATTCAGAGAAATTTCTCAAAAAGTGGCCAATCGTCCAGGAGGATACACTAGAATTCTGAAAACGGGTTATAGAATTGGTGATGCCGCAGAAATGTGTATGATTGAATTGGTGGATTATAACGAAAATTATAGTCAAAATAAAGGTGGTAAAAAGAAAACCAAATCAACACGTAGGGGTGGTGCCAAAAAGAAAGTTGAAGAAAAACAAGGAGAGGTGCCTGTAGAAGAAACAACTATAGTTGAAGAAGTTGTTGAAAATACAGAAGAAATACCACAAACTCCATCTGAAGAGTAAACTATTGAATTCTTTAATAAAGTTGGCAAAGAGGTGTGGAAGACACCTCTTTTTTTATTCAAAAAACGAAAGTAATGAATTGAAATTGATATCTATCCTCGCCACTTTAAATCGCCATTAAATTAGCAAAAAAAGTTTGGCATTTCATTTTGTGGATTATATACAAGGAATGGTTACCTTAACTTGGAACAAAATGGGCTAAAGAGTGGAGTACACGATACTTTTTTGTAAACTTATTTGATAATGTTTTCTAACATCGTGGCCAAAAGAGCCGTAGGTAACCCCATTATTGTATAAAAAGACCCTTCTATACGGTCTATTTTTTTTAGCCCTATCCATTCTTGTATGCCGTATGCTCCCGCTTTGTCAAATGGCTGGAATTTAGCAATATAAAAATCTATATCAGCCTCTGTTAGTGGCAAAAAATGCACTTTTGCTACATCAAAATCATTATGAATCTTGTTTTTGTAAGAAATGGCAATTCCACTAATCACCTCATGTGTTTTTCCTGATAGTTTGTTTAACATTTGTTTTGCTTCTTCTATTGAAGATGGTTTCCCCAATATTTCGCCCTCCAAACAAACGATAGTATCCCCACCAATTACAATCGTATCTGTAGGATATTGTTTAGCAACAGTTTTACATTTTTGTATTGCTAAATATGAAGCAATTTCAGCATTGCTCATCTTTGGAGAATAATTCTCTGATTGGTCGGAACAACATACTTCAAAATCAATGCCTAAAGAATGCAATAACTCTTTCCGTCTTGGAGATTGGGAGGCTAAAACGATTTTTTTATCTTTGAGTATGTGTGGTAGCATAGATAATATGTTTTTTTTACAAAGATAGCGTTTTTTTGTAAAATGGGAGCCTTTATCATAAACAAAAGAATGAAAATACTAAATAATAATTATTGTCGTTATACTTTAACTAAAAGAATAAACGTGAAAAATAGATATGTATTGATAGTATTGTTGTTGTTTACGACATTGGCATACGCTCAAAACAAATATACAATAAGTGGTTATGTAAAAGACTCTGAAAGTGGAGAGGTATTATCGGGAGTGAATGTGTATTTTGTGGATATAAACAAAGGAACAGCTACAAATACATACGGTTATTATTCCATAACGGTTGTCGGTGGAGTCTATTTGTTCAAGATACAAGCGGTAGGTTATCATTCCTTTCAAGATACAATAGTTTTGAATAAAAATATAAAAAAGGATATAGACTTGCAACCTACTATTTATTCTAAAAATTCTGTTGTTGTCAGTGCCACTCGTTCTGATGATAATGTCAAGACAGCAGCAATGGGAACGCAGGTTGTCAATGTTGAGTCCTTAAAAAAAATGCCTTCTTTTTTTGGTGAAGTTGATGTGATAAAAACGATTCAGTTAATGCCGGGAGTTCAAAGTTCGGGAGAAGGTTCTTCAGGCTATCATGTACGAGGGGGTGGTTTAGACCAAAATTTGGTATTGTTAGATGAGGCAATTATCTATAATACAGGCCATTTATTCGGTTTTTTCTCTATATTCAATACAGATGCTATTCGGTCTGCCGAAATGATAAAATCTGGCATGTCCGCTAATTATGGAGGGCGTTTGGCCTCGGTATTGAACGTGAACATGAAAGAGGGAAATATGAAAAAATATCAGGTAGAAGGTGGTGTCGGTCTTATTTTTGCCCGATTAACAGCACAAGGACCTATTGTAAAGGACAAGGCTTCATTTCTCATCACTGCACGCCGTACTTATATAGATGCTTTGATTCAACCTTTTTTGAAAAAAGATTCCCCCTTGAAAGGTCTCAAATTTTATTTCTATGACATCAATGCCAAAACCAATTGGATTATCAATGATAAACATAGGATTTTTCTTAGTGGTTATTATGGAATGGATACTTATGGTTTTAAAAGTAAGGAATCGGCTATGAATGCTCGTTTTACGTGGCGAAATGCTTCTGCATCATTAAGGTGGAACTATAATATTTCAAATAAATTGTTTTTGAACACTTCGGCTTTGTTTAGCAACTATGATTTTGCTACGGATATGTCTGTTGATTTGTATGCTTTGACTATCAAATCTGGCATACGGGACTATAGTTTAAAATCGGATTTGACTTACATGGTCAAGGCTAACAATACGTTAAAGTTTGGTGGAGCCTACATTTTTCATCATTTTATACCTAATTCATACGCTGCCGATGCGGGTTCAGAGTTGGAAATACCGATTCCACCACATTATTATGCTCATGAAGTGGCTGCTTATGTAAATGAAGAGGTGGATTTTGGAGATTTTATTCGACTCAATGTAGGATTGAGAGCTTCTTATTTCTCTCATGTTGGAAAATATGTGCAATATACTGCTGATGAATTTGGGCGAGTTCAAGATTCTGTCATTTATCGTTCAGGGGAAAAAGTCAAAGATTATTGGGGTTTGGAGCCAAGGCTTTCTTTGCGTTTTCTTATAGATAAATCTTTGTCTATAAAGGCTTCTTATGTGCATAATTACCAATATTTACATCAAGTGGCCTTATCTTCTATTTCATTGCCTACCGATGTTTGGATGCCAAGTTCTATAGATGTGAAACCGATGATAGGCAATCAATATGCTATGGGTGTGTATAAGAATTTTAAGAACAATATGTTAGAATTGTCCATAGAAGCCTATTATAAAACGATGAAGAATGTTACAGAATATCGGGAAGGTTATTCTCCATTAACACAAGCATCTAATAGTTTGGATATGCAGTTTACGCAAGGTGATGGATATAGTTATGGTGTTGAATTTTTGATAAATAAGACGATAGGGAAATTGACAGGTTGGATAGGTTATACCTTATCGTGGACAAAATATACTTTTCCTGAATTGAATGGTGGAAAAGAGTTTTTTGCCAAAAATGATAGGCGACATGATATTTCTATTACTTTATCTTATGATATTTTGCCTAATTTGACCGCCTCTGTAGTTTGGGTTTATGCAACAGGAAGTACAATGACGGTGCCTATTGGTTTTTATTTTATGGGTTATAATATGGTGGTGCAATATAGCGAAAAAAATGCTTATCGAGTACCGCCATATCATCGTATGGATTTGTCTGTCAATTGGATAATTAGAAGAACAGAGCGTTTTGAACATGCTTTGAATTTCTCGGTTTATAATGTTTATAATCGAAAAAATCCGTTTCTATTAGAACACAAATGGAACAAAGCAAGATGCAAATTCAGAATCAGGCTTATCAGATGTCTTTATTCCCTATTTTGCCTTCAATTTCTTATAATTTTAAATTTAATTAACCTATGAAACAATGGTTTGGGTATATGCTGATATTATTTTCTTGTCTTTTGTGGGCATGTGAAACACCTATAAGTATGAAACTTCCAGGCAAAGAAAATACAAAAATTATAGAAGGGTGGATAGAAAATGACAAAAATCCCATTGTTATAGTGTCTAATTCTATATCATATTATTCAACTATTGGTATAGAAGAAATTTTATCTGCGGTAGATAGAGATGCAAAAGTGTATGTTACAGACGAAGTCGGAAATACCGAACAACTAACCTTGGGAGTTTCCTTTGAGCATATCTATGGTGTATTAGGTGCGGCTTATGTTGGACAAACATTAAAAGGTGAGGCTGGTAAAGAATATACCCTTTATGTTGAAGATAAAGATGGGCGAGTTTTTACCGCAAAAACGCGTATTCCACAACAAGAAATATTAATAGATTCCATATTTTTTCCTATCAATAATGGTTTGTATGATACAACATGTCCAATACGAATGATGTTTCAAGATAGACCAGAAACCTACGATTGTTATCGCTTCTTTTGTAAAATTAAAAATTTGGATATAACTTATAGTCCCGTACGTTTAGGTACATTTGACGATTTGACATTCAATGGTAAACCTATAACCTATGAACTATCTCGTGCTCCGTTAAGTAATTTTAACTTTTCTGATATGACCGATTCAGTTAGAGAAGATTATAGTCGTTCTTATTTTAAGGCAGGGGATACTATTGTTTTACGTTCTACACTCACAGATACGGCAACGCTGAAATATTGGTTCCCTTTACAAGTGGATATTTTTTTAGGTATGAATCCATTTATGGTGTCGGGAACTTATCCTACCAATATAATAGGAGAGAACGTGACGGGTATTTGGTCAGGGTATCACGCACGCTACGACACCCTTATTTTCCCGATAGACACTTTGTTGCATTGAAAATATTTGCAATATCTGTTTGTATAAAATGTGCAGAAAGTGTTGTCTATGAAAAAAAGATAGCAGAAAAAATGTTACCTTTGCAAAAAAAATGGAAAAAGTTGTTTTAGTAACAGGAGGAGCAGGCTATATCGGTTCTCATACCATTGTAGAATTGCAAAGTAATGGTTTTGATGTCGTTGTCGCAGATAATTTTAGTAATTCCAATCCAAAAGTATTAACAGCGGTACAAACTATTACAGGAAAGAAATTTGCTGTTGAAAATGTGGATTTGTCCGATGAAAAACAATGCGAACAATTATTTGCAAAATATCATATTGATGCTGTTATTCATTTTGCTGCAAAAAAATATGTAGGTGAATCTGTAGAGAAGCCCTTGGAATATTATCGCAACAATTTCTTTTCAACAATAAATGTGTTGGCGGAAATGACAAAGCACAATATTCCATTTTTTGTTTTTTCGTCTTCATGTACGGTCTATGGTGAGGCTGAAACATTGCCTGTAACAGAACAAACACCCGTTCAACCTGCTCTATCGCCTTATGGGAATACGAAACAAGTGATAGAGGAGATACTAAAAGATGTTTGTCATACCCATAAAGACATACAAGTTATTGCTTTGCGATATTTTAATCCAATAGGGGCACACCCCTCTGCTCAAATAGGAGAATTACCAATAGGAGTTCCTCAAAATTTAATACCTTATGTAACGCAAACAGCAATCGGAATTAGGGAATGTTTGCACGTTTTTGGAAAAACCTATCATACACCAGATGGAACTTGTCAAAGAGATTATATCCATGTTGTAGATTTGGCAAAAGCACATGTGAAAGCATTAGAGTATATGTTAAGTGGAAAAATGACAGATAATTTTGATGTCTTTAATATTGGGACAGGTAATCCTATTTCCGTTTTAGAGATTATAACAACTTTTGAAAAGGTTACTCACAAAAAATTGCCTTATAAAATTGTAGATAAACGTCAAGGTGACGTGGAAAAAGTATGGGCAGATACAACCAAAGCCAATCAAATATTGGGTTGGAAAGCCGAGTATGGATTGGAAGATATGCTCAATACTGCTTGGAAATGGGAATTGAGTTTAAAAAATAAAAAATGGGAATGAAAATATACCGTTCTGTCTTTAATAGTTATATGGTCAATACCTATTTGCTAACCACCGCTAACAAACAAGCCTTATTGATAGATCCTGCCTTTGGAAATAGACAAGAATGGAATATTATGAATAATAAAATCAATGAGTTAGGGGTAAATTTGCAAAAAGTAATTATCACGCACGCTCATGCTGACCATATAATGGGTGCCGCTTTGTTAATGGAAACTTATCCTCAAGTTGAATTGCTATTACATAGAGAAGGTTGGGATTTATATCATACTATTAATAATTATGCCATGATAATGGGTTTTGAAAAACAAAATTTTCCTGAACCCAATGGTTATTTATCAGAAAATCAACAAATAGATGTAGATAATTGTCTATTGAAAATACTTTATACTCCGGGACATGCACCAGGAAGCGTTTCCGTTTATTGTGCGGAAGCCAATGTGGTTTTTACGGGAGATGTACTTTTCCGTTGTAGTGTCGGAAGAACCGATTTGCAAGGAGGAAACTTTGAGGTTTTGAAAAACTCTATACAACAAAAATTATATACACTTCCCGATGAAACTCTTGTCTTGCCCGGACATGGAGATGAATCAAACATCGCTTATGAAAAACATTATAATCCTTTTGTGAACGATTAAAATAACAAATACTTATGCAAGAAGGTTACCAACGTTTAGATAACTATAACGAGGAAACAACAAAAGCCCTACAGACTCATTATTTAGAAATATTGAAATTGCTCGGTGAAGATGTCAATAGAGAAGGATTGCTAAAAACGCCAGAAAGGGTGGCAAAAGCTATGCAGTTTTTTACACATGGCTACCATTTAGACCCTGCTGAAATACTGCGTTCTGCAATGTTTAGACAAGATTATAAGGAAATGGTGATAGTCAAAGATATAGAAGTATATTCTTTGTGTGAACATCATTTGGTTCCTTTTTTCGGGAAGGCACATGTTGCTTATATCCCTAATGGTTATATTG
>CALAVA010000368.1 GCA_937892025.1 uncultured Bacteroidales bacterium | reverse complement strand
GATCCCTTAACAAGATATAGCATTAAACAAATTATCAATAGTGGAATTTTTAATAAATTTTTTAGAGAAAAAGAAATTAAATGCAAATTAAACCTAAAAAGAACAGAACAAAAAAACACAGGTAGCTGTTGCTCTAGAATATGTACCAGGAGAAGAAGCGCCAAAAATCATTGCCAGTGGTAAGGGATATCTTGCCCAGAATATTATAGAAAAAGCTAAGGAAGCTAATGTGCCAACTTATGAAGATGCAAAGCTTGCTAACACACTTTCAAAGCTTGATATTGGCGATATGATTCCACCTGAGCTTTATACAGTTGTTGCAGAAATACTTGTATTTGTTGACGACTGTGATAGAATTAAAGGAAAAATAATAATTGTAATAGATCAATATAAAATTGGTTATGATCTTCATTTAAAATTAAACGAAATACTTCAATCCGATAAATATAAAAGGATAAAATTTATTATTTGTAGTAGTGTACATGAAAATGATACTAAATCAAGCATAACTTATGAATCAACTTTAAAAGCACTTAAATTAAAATCAATAATAATATTTAAATTTATTAAACAGTTATTTTCTGTAGAAAATATTATAAAAAATAAAAAAATAAAAGAAATGATGGAGTTATTCGGTTTTATTCCAAAATATTATTATCTATTCATAAATAATTATCATCCAGATGATGAAAATGTAGAAGACGAAAAATTATTAAAACAGAAAATTGAACTATTTCTTTCAGATAGATTTGAAGATTTAGTTGATAAATTAAATTCATTTTTTCTGGAAAACAATATAGATATTATTAAAGAATATAGCAATATCTGCAAAATATTACAAGGTGAAACTTTAAATGAAATTGAATTAGCATATGCTATTCAAAAAATACCTCTTAAATATTCTATTTACGAGAATATCGATAATCATACTTTTAAAATTCGACCTGCTTTTTATTTTATTTATGGACCTCTTCGTAGAGTATATAAAAAAGCAACAATTCCTAATAAAAGTAGCACTATAATGCCCGTCCAACCGCCTAAAAAAAACAGACTCAATATTCCAATATATAACAAAACTCTCTCTCCCATGCCTACAAATCCAAATTAGTTTTTACCAACGTATATCTGTTAAAAGCCTTTCTTGCAATAGAAATTGCCAATGTTAAAACAGTAATTCGACCGATGTACATAATAATAATCAATGTTATTTTGCCTATCGGACTCAATATCGGTGTTATTCCCATAGACAAACCAACGGTACCACATGCAGAAACCACCTCAAACAAAATTTCCATAAACGAGAATTGTGGGTCTGACAAAGAGAGAATAAAACTGCCTGACAAACAAATAAACAAAGTAAAAATTAAAACCACATACGATTTATCTACCAAATCATAAGAAATGGAACGATTATAAATAGTAACTTGTTTTTTTCCTTTGATGGTGGCCCACGCTGATTTTATCAAAATATAAAATGTGGATAATTTTATACCTCCACCTGTAGAACCAGCAGAGGTTCCTATTGCCATCAATATCAACATAATTATCAATGTTGATATGCTACATTTTCCAACATCAACAACACTAAATCCAATAGAACGGCAGGCTGTGGACATAAACATAGATGACATTATTTTTTTTGACAAACCTTCTCCTTCTAATGTATTGTGATATTCTAAAACAAAGAAAAACAAGGCACCAAGTAGCAATAACAAAAAAGACATTTTTAAAACCACTTTTGTCCGAATTGGTATTTTTGTCCAAAAACGCTGTCTTTTTCTTGTTGTCAAGGCAACCAACACATCATGCAAAGTCAAAAAACCAATACCTCCCAAAAAGGCTAAAATTATGGTCATTATCTGCAAATAAAAATCATTGATAAACAAACTGTTTTGCATGCCTTCTTCAACAATACTAAAACCCGCATTGTTAAAAGAAGATATTGCATGAAAGGCTGACAATAGAAAATTCTGTCGCAAATGCGTTGAATAGGTTTGTGTTATATTCAAATAGAAAAATATGCACAAAAAACCAATTGTTTCTATGGCAAAGGTGTAGAAAATAATTCTTTTTGTCAATTTTTTTGACCCGGATAAATTAGTGTTTAACATTTCTTTAAGAATGGATTGCTGACGCAAATTGCCACCTTTATAAAAAGAAGTGAAAAAAGTAGCAAAACAAACGATATTGATGCCTCCAAGTTGTAAGAGCAACAATATCATTATCTGTCCTTTAAGAGTAAAATCTGTCGCAAGATTCAAAGTTGAAAGCCCTGTTATACAACTTGCCGATGTCGCTGTAAATAAAGCATCAATAACGCTAATGGGTTTTGTCGTCATCTCGGGCAACAATAACACAAACGTTCCGACAATTATCAACAACAAAAAAGAAACAATAAGTATGCCACCGGGACCAACACGAAATTTTTCTAACAAATGATTGAAATTGGGCAATTCCATCAATACCAAAACGAAAAAATACAATTGTACTGAAATGATGGTCAAATGATTAAAATTTCGTAATTGTGCATTACTAAAAATCGGAATATAAATATTGAATTTCAAATAATAAATAACAAAAAACCACAAAAGGATAAACAACAAAACAAGCCCTTCTATCCAATGTTTTTTTAGATAATCCCGACTATTATAGTTAAAAATAGTCAAAACACAGAATTTCAAAGCATAAAACAACAAACTACAATGTATTACGGTATTGCAAAACGTTGCTGAAAATGTCGTTTGAGAAAAACCATAAAAATAGATAATCACACCCATGGTAAACAAAGCAACAAAGATGTTTATCCATCGGAAACAAGCATGAATACGAGGTATATGGTCCCAAATCAATAGTTTAAATCTTTCTCGTATTCTGTAAAACAAAGACATAATTCTTTTAATAAAAAAAGAAGATTTAATTGTTTATTTCTACAAACTTTTCAATATCCCGATTTTTACCGAACAAAACCAAAGTGTCTTTATTTTGAATGATAGTTTTTGTGTCCGGGACACCAATAACATGCTGTTCTTGAATGTCTTTTCCGCCATGTTTTTCGGTAAATTCTCTTTTTATAGTAATTAAACTCAATTTATATTTATCACGAAGGTCTATTCGTCCCAAAGTAAGCCCACAAATTAGTTTTGGAGCAAGAATTTCCATAATACAATAATCATCAGACAAATCAAGAAAGGAAATCATGTTGGGTGTCATTAGCCGTCTGGCCAATGTTTTTCCAACCTCATCTTCAGGAGAAAGAATTTCTGTAATGCCCATTTTTTCAAGAATAATTCTCTGATTGTGTCCTAAAGCACGACAAACGATGCGTTTGATACCCAAATCCATTAAAACAGCAGCACAAAGCAACCTTTGTTCAAAATTTGAACCAATGGCAATGATAACAACATCAAAACTGAGAATATCCTGCGATAATAAAGCTCTTTTATCTGTTGCATCCAAGGTTACCGCATACGAAACATCATCACTAATTTGGTCTATCCGTTCATAATTAGTGTCAATAACCATCACCTCCGCTCCTTTTCGAGACAAACTCAAGGCTATTGCTCTACCAAAATGACCGATACCTATTACTGCAAATTTTTCTGCACCCATCTTTTTTGTTTTTCAAAGAAAATAAATTATATACATCAAGATTTAAGCGTTGCTATATTCAAATCTTGATGTATAATATAACCCAAATATTGTATATTGTTAAGAAAAAACGAACTTTCGCTTTTGTTTATCAGATAAGAATTTCTAATAAGGCATTGGATATTGATATTTTACCTCCGCACCAATAATACCATTGTTCGTTGCTGATGTTATCCATGAAGTTACATATATCCGACAATAAAAAACTTGCCCAGTATAAGTATCTCCTTTAGTACATTCTACTTTGGCGACATAAGCATTTCCCGGTTTTACTGCAACTTGTTTTGCCCAACCTGATGTAGGTATAGTTGTAATATTGCCTAAACAATTGGCATCAACTTTAACTAAAGAAACATCACCATAATAATCCCAACTATCGCTACCCCAGCCATAACAAAAGTTATTTCCGTCATCAATGTGTAATGAAATTAATTTTTGATTATTAGGTAGATAAAACGTCAACTGTGTGTTTCCATTAGAATTGTTTCTCATACTCAATTCTATTGTACCTTCGGGGTCAGCAACTTTTTTGTCTTTCTTGCAACCAAACAAAGTTAAAACACATACACCAACTATGGTGATAATTTTTACTATTTTCATATCATTTATTATTTAAATTCAATTTGCAAAAATAATCAATTTTTTATAATAATATTTGGAAAAACATTTTTTTTGAAAAAAATATCAAAGCACAAAGTTTTATGTTACCTTTGCATGATAAGAAATGATAGGAAACAATGGTTAAATTCTTAATAGACACTCTTGAACAGAAGCATATTTTAAGCAAATCGGAATTTGTTAGTTTAATCAAACACTTTGATTCTCAAGAAATTAGCAATTATTTGTTTGAGAAAGCCGTAGCGGTTCGACAAAAACATTATGGCACCACCATTTATACACGTGGATTGATAGAAATGAGCAACTATTGTCGCAACAATTGCTATTATTGTGGTTTACGTGCTTCCAATAAGGAGATAGAACGCTATCGTCTTGATAAAGAGACCATTCTTGCTTGTTGCAAAATAGGTTATGAATTAGGGTTTAGAACCTTTGTGCTTCAAGGTGGTGAAGACCCCTACTACACCGAAAAAAAAATGACAGATATCATTTCTACCATTCGCAAAACTTATCCAGATTGTGCCATTACTTTATCTTTGGGCGAAATGTCTTATGAAACATATCTTGCTTTCTATCAAGCAGGTGCAAATAGGTATCTTTTGCGACATGAAACCGCCAATGCCGACCATTATGCTCTCTTACACCCCAAAGAATTATCTGAAAAAAACAGAAAACAATGTTTGGAAAATCTAAAGAAAATCGGGTATCAAATAGGGACAGGTTTTATGGTAGGGACCCCGTTTCAAACACCTGAATTTTTAGCTGATGACCTTTTATATATTGCCCAACTTCAACCACAAATGATTGGAATTGGTCCTTTTATTCCACATCATCAAACCCCTTTTGCCAACCAAAAACAAGGAAGTGTACAATTGACATTATTTTTATTAGGAATACTCCGTTTAATGTTGCCTGCGGTTTTATTACCATCGACAACAGCATTGGGAACACTCGACCCTCGCGGAAGAGAAAAAGGCATTTTGGCCGGGGCAAATGTGGTGATGCCCAATCTTTCACCTATTGCTGTCAGGAAAAAATATCAAATTTACGATAATAAAATTTGCACCGGCGATGAGGCCGCAGAATGTAGGTTCTGTTTGCAAAGAAGAATGGAATCTATTGGTTGTCAACTTGTTGTTGATAGAGGAGATGCAAAAATGTAAAAACATTTCATTTTTATTGATTAGTAAAATTCCTTATCTTATTGTAAACCATCAAATTGTCAAAATTTTCCATGTTAATTCTCTAACAAGGTCTATCTCATTGCCTTGCCAGCCATTTGCCCCTTTGCTCAACATACTATAATGTCTGATATGATGAAGTATCGTTACTATTTTTGGCAAAGGATAATAATTGATAGCCGCTTTATAAATGCTATAATCTGTCCAAAAGACCCCTAATTTTTTTAATATTTCATTTTGTTCTTGTCCGCCCGCAGATAATCTTTCAGGCAAATAATAATATTGCAATAGTTTGTAAAACACATTGAAAATATTAACAAAAGGCACAACAGGAGTGTATTTTCCGGGATTTTCTATAAAATAATCTGTAATAGCGAAAGCCTTGGCAGTATCTCGTGCCAAAATGGCTCTTGCCAATTCAAACATATTGTATTCTCTGTTGATACCAATATATGTTTCTATTATCTTGCTATCTATTGGTTGACCATTAGGAACAACATTTTCTAATTTATCCAATTCTTTATTGATACGTGAAAGATTGTTGCCAATTTGTGCTATCAACAAGTCTATTTCTCTTGAAGAGATTGTCAATTTTTTTTCCTTGGCTAAATTCATCACATGAGGGGCAAGTTTGTTATCATAAATTTTATCAGAACGAAAAACCAAACCATTTTTTACTATTTCTTTGTAAACAGCCAATTTTCCGTCCATTTTTTTCCCTTCTGTAAAAGCAAGTACCAAAACTGTTTGTTTTTGCGGATTTTTGACATACGAAAGCAAATCGGCAATCTTCTTTTCCAAAACCTGAGCCCCACGAACCACAACCAAGCGTTTTGCTCCCATCATCGGAAATTGTTTTGAAATATCAATAATTTGGTTTATCGTTACCTCATTCCCATAAAACAATTGATAATCAAAATCTTTTTCTGCTTCTGTTGCAAAAAAAGTTTCTTGTATCATCTTTGTCAACTTATCCACATAGAAAGGCTCTTCCCCTTCTAACAAAACAATAGGTTCATATTGTTTTTCCTTTATTCTTTTGGAAAAATTAACGTAATCAATTACCATTGTTTCAATAATTTTTCAATTAAATCCAAAGTTGTATCCTTTACAGTTGATAAAGGCAAACGTACCTGATAGTTGATTAAACCTTGTTTATACAAAAATGCTTTTATTCCAGAGGGATTTCCATCCATAAAACACGCATTTACAATATCTAACAAACGATAATGCATTTGTCTTGCCTTTTCAAAATCTCCTTTTTTAGCCAATTTTACCAAATTTGCGACAGCAGATGGGAAAGCATTGGCAACCACAGAAATAACACCATTAGCACCACAAGCCATCAATGCTAAAGTAAGAGCATCGTCCCCTGAAATAACCGAAAAATTTTCCGGACAATGTTGCATAATGTGCATAATTTGTCCTATATTGCCAGAGGCTTCCTTTATGCCGATAACATTAGACAAAGTATTGGCCATATACAAGGTGGTTTCAGCCTCTATGTTCACACCTGTCCTTGAAGGAACATTGTAAAGAATTATAGGACGCGGACTTTGTGAAGAAATGGACTCATAATGACTAATCAAACCTCTCTGCTGCGGACGATTATAATAAGGTGTTACCGATAAAATGGCAATAATTTGTGAAAAATCAAACAAATGAAATTGTTCTTTTACTTCTATGGGATTATTACAGCCGATACCTACAACAATAGGTACTCGTCTATTTGTTTGTTCTACAATGGTTTCTAATACTTGTTTGCGTTCTGCAAACGACAAGGTTGGAGTTTCTGCTGTTGTACCTAAGGCTACTAAATAATCAACACCACCTTCTATCACATAATCTACCATATTGGCAAGGCCTACAAAGTCTATACTCCAATCTTCTTTAAATGGTGTTACTAAAGCGACTCCTGTTCCTGACAAAATACTTTTCATTACCTATTCTTTTTGTGTTGCAAAGATAATAAAATTTCACAGAATTGCTTTTGAAAAATAAAAAAATATATCACCTTTTTGCAAAATTTCTTCTTCACTTAGATATGTCAAATTGAACGTTTCTAATAATTTTTCTCTGGTTTTTTAATGAAATAGAAGTGGAGTGAAAAAAGTTGTACTTTTGCAATTATTGTATCCATAAAAACAAAAGACATTTATTTTCATGCAAACTAAAGCACAACAAATAGAGATAATGTCCCCTGTTGGGTCTTTTGAGTCCTTATCGGCAGCCATTCAAGCAGGAGCAAATGCAGTTTATTTTGGCATTGGAGAATTGAATATGCGAGCACGTTCCTCCATAAATTTTACAGAAAATGACCTCGGCACCATTGCCCAAATTTGTAAAACGAACAATGTAAAAACCTACTTGACTATCAATACAATCATTTACGATGATGAATTGCAAAAAATGAAACAACTCATCAATTTAGCAAAAGAAAATGAAATTAGTGCTATCATCGCCTCAGATTTAGCAGTCATTCAATATGCAAGAGAAAAAAATGTAGAAGTTCATATTTCCACTCAATGCAATATCACTAATATAGAAGCAGTTCGTTTTTTTTCACAATATGCTGATGTAATGGTAACAGCCAGAGAACTTTCGTTGAAACAAGTCAAACAAATCATTAGAGAAATAAACGAACAAAACATTTGTGGTCCCTCAGGCAATTTGGTAAAGATAGAAATTTTTGCTCATGGGGCTTTATGTATGGCCGTTTCGGGCAAATGTTATCTTAGTTTACACCATTTTGCCTATTCCGCTAATAGAGGTGCATGTCTGCAACCTTGTAGAAGAGCATATTCTGTTTATGATGCCGACAATGAAGTAAATGCTATTGTTGAAGATAAATATATTATGTCCCCCAAAGACTTGTGTACAATAGGATTTTTGGACAAAATAGTTGAGGCTGGAGTTTCCGTTCTAAAAATTGAAGGACGAGGGCGGTCGCCTGAATATGTAAAAACGGTTACCACCTGCTATAGAGAAGCTACAACAGCAGTTCTAAACGGCACTTATTCAGAAACAAAAGTCAAACAATGGACACAACAACTTGAAAATGTATATAATCGCGGATTTTGGGACGGATACTATTTAGGCAGAAAATTAGGAGAATGGACACAACGATATGGTTCCCAAGCAAAAAAAGTAAAAATCTATATCGGAAAAGTTACCAACTATTTTTCCAAACTAAAGGTTGCTGAAATAAAAGTGGAAGCAAACAACCTAAACAAAGATGATACCCTTTTAATCATCGGCCCTACTTCTGGTGTGATAGAATGCAAAGCCAATGAAATAAGGGTAAATCTTAAACCTACCTCAATAGCAGAAAAAGGCACTTTTTGCTCTGTGGTCTGTGCTGATACCATTAGAAGAAACGACAAAGTTTATAAACTTGTTCCCGCTTGCGATAGCGATGACTACGAGTTAGAATCAAAGTAAATATCTCTACTGTTAAAAACTATTCAAATAGAATTTAAAAACTTGATTTTTGAGAACAACTACAATTCTCTTTATGGTGATTAGGCAGGTAAATTCTTTTGTGCAAACACTTCATTAAAATCAATATTTTTGCAAAATATTTTTTTCTATGGTATAATTTTTTTTTATACTTTTGTACTTTAATAAAATCTTAAAAAAATGAAATTTATTGTCGAGAGTCAATTATTACTCAAAAATTTACAATCTGTTGGGAGAATTTTGTCTCCCAATAATAAATTATCACCCATTGTAAGTGAAAATATTTTGTATGAAGTAAAAGACCAAAAACTTACTTTGGTAGGTACTGATTTGGAAACAACTATGGTTGCCCAATTTGAATTGTCTGAAAGTATAGGGGAAGGAAAAGTGGTTGTTCCATATAAAATTATTGTAGAAACATTGAAATTGTTGCCAGAGGTTCGTGTTACGTTTAATATTTCTGAACACAACGAAATAGAAATGCTTGCAGACGGCTCAACTTATAACCTTGTTGGTTTTCCGACAGATGAGTTTCCTGAATTGAAAACATTAACAGAAGCAAAATCTTTCATTCTTCCGACAAAAACGTTGGTTGATGCCATAAAAAAAACCATTTTTGCAACAGGACAACCAGAGGCAAGACCAATTATGGCAGGGGTTTTATGTGAATTAAAACCGGAATATGTTACCTTTGTTGGGACAGATGGTCGTAGTTTGGTGCGTTACCGCAACCACAAAATCCAAACTGGCTTGGACATGTCTTTTGTTCTCCCCAAAAAACCACTTGCTACAATCAAAGATATTTTTTCTACATTAGATTGCGATGTCAGAATAGATTTTGGAGAAGGCAACGTTGCTTTCACTGTTGATGGCATGTACGTCTTTTCTAAATTGATTGAAGGCAAATATCCCAATTACGAAGCGGTTATACCAAGCAACAACAACAATATTCTACAAATAGAACGTCTTCCATTGTTGCAAAAATTAAGTTCTCTTGTTCAATTCACAAACCAATTAACTCACCAAGTGCGTTTTAAAATCACCCCAAAAGAGTTGATTATGACAGCAGAAGATACTGAAATTTCTTCCAAGGCAATAGCGGCCTTGCCTTGTGTTTTTGAAACAGAAAACCAAGAAACAGACTTTTTTGAAATAAGTTTCAGTTCCAAAATTCTACAAGAAATATTGAAAAATTTAGATACAGATAGTGTCTTTTTCAAATTCTCTAATCCTACAGCAGCAGGCTTAATTGTTCCAACAGAAACAGAAACAGATGAAGACATTCTTGTTTTGGTTATGCCTGTTATGTTAAGTTAAAAATAAAAGATAAAAAAACTAAAAAGAGGCAAAATTTGCCTCGTTTTATATTTTGACTATGATAATAGCAGATACAACTTTATATCAAGGAATGCGGGCGAAAATGATAGAACAACTCCGTAAAAAAGAAATTTTTGACGAAAATGTTCTTCAGGCCATGAAAACTATGCCACGCCATTATTTTGTTCCATTTTCTTTGATAGCCCATTCATATCAAGACCAAGCCTTGCCAATCGCCTGCCAACAAACAATTTCCCAACCTTACACAGTTGCCTTTCAAACTACTTTATTATCCGTAAAACCCGATATGAAAATTTTGGAAATAGGCACAGGGAGTGGATATCAGGCTGCAATTCTTAAAACAATGAATACCACTGTTTATACAATAGAACGTCATAGACAATTGTATGAAGATGCCAAACATCTGTTTGCTACCCTAAAATTAAACATTGCCACAAAACATGGAGATGGTCATGCAGGTTGGACAGAATTTGCCCCTTTTGACAGAATTATCGTAACCTGTGGGGCCACAACAATACCTGAAAAATTAATTGCACAACTCAAAATTGGAGGAATAATGATATGCCCCACCGGCGACAAGTGTCAAGAAATGAAAAAAATTGTTAAAACTGATGAAAATAACTTAAACATAACAACGCATGGCTATTGTGCTTTTGTTCCTATGCTCAGCCAAACAGAATATCAATCACAATAAAACCAATTCTAATGAAAATCGCAAAATACATAGGATTGTTCATTTTTTTTAGTTGTTTGTCTTTACATGCTCAAAACAAGCAACAAATACCAGAAAATATTCAAAAAATGGTCAAACAAGACAAAGGCGTTATCGCTTGTTCTGTTATTGACAACAACAATCAAGTTCTTGAATATGCTACTGTCGGTATTTTTAGCCAAAAAGACTCCTCTGTAATTGGTGGAGGTATCACCAACAATCAAGGATTTATTGCGATAGACAATGTTCCTTTTGGAGATTATTATATTAGAATTAGTTATATTGGCTATAAAAATATTTTCGTTTCTAATATTCATATTAGCAAAGAAACACCTATTGCTATGTTGGGCAAACAAAAATTCAAATCTTCGTCCAAACAATTGGAGGGTGTTGTTATTAGCACTGAAAAAGAAATGATACAAAGCAACTTGGACAAACGTGTTTTTAATGTTGATAAAAGCATTGTTACTGAAGGCTCTACAGGTGTAGACATTTTGGAAAACGTGCCTTCGGTAAGTGTAGATTTAGATGGCAATGTAAGTTTGCGAGGTAGTAATAGTGTTACGGTGTTGGTTGACGGACGTCCAACAAATCTAACTATGGATGAAATACCTGCGGATATGATTGAAAGTATAGAGGTTGTAACCAATCCTTCAGCACGATACGAGCCTGATGGCATATCTGGTATTATCAATGTTGTTTTGAAAAAGAAACAAATGTTAGGTTTTAACATTTCCGCTTCAGTAGGTGCTGGTATGAGTGATGATAACAAAAATGTCTATTTCGGAAAATATAACGCTTCTCTAAACCTTAATTTCAGACTCAACAAAGTGAATTTGTTTTTAAGTTACAACATTAGACGCTTTGGTTCTCACAATTCTTCAAATTTGTTTAGAGAAAATATTTTTAACAATGACACAACTTTTTTAACACAAACTTCTGTTGGTTCTTTTTCTGGCATGCCACAATCTCTACGAGGCGGTATGGATTATTTTATCAACGATAATCACACCTTATCTTTTGAAATTACTTATAGACGACATATCAATAATAACAATAATTCTATTAGTTCTTTCACCAACAATAGTGTCAATGACTCCGTTTCAGCATACGACCAACATAGCACTAATATAAAAAAACCGACACATAGTCTCAACGCCTCTATCAATTACAAATACGTTTCTACGGCGGTAAAAGGTAGAGAACTAACCGCTGATATTTATTTTTCAAACAACAATAGATATTCTGGCAACGACATTGAAAAAAATTATTATTATCCGCGTTATTTTGATGATTTTCAACGTAATATAAACCAATCAAATGACAAAACATTAACTGCTCAAATAGACTTTGTAACACCTATCGGCAATGGTGGCCGATTAGAATCTGGTTATAAATTAACCTATCGATACAATAGTGAAAAATATTCTTATTTTGGTGGTACTTCTTTTGATAATTTGATTGAAAAAACCAACAGAAATGAAAAATCAAATTATACCGATATTGTCAATGCTGCTTATTTGATATATTCTAATACCATTAAAACTAAATTTAAATATCAAGTTGGAGTAAGAGCCGAATTGGCAAAAAATATTTCAAAATTGCAATCAGACCCAGAAACATTTTCTCCTGCCCCCTATTTTAATATATTTCCAACCATACATCTACGCTACGATTTTAACGATATCCACTCTATGCAATTGAGTTATAGTATGCGAGTAAACAGACCAAAAGGCAGACAATTAAATCCATTCTTAAACGATATGGACAACTTAAATCTCCAACAAGGCAACCGAAAACTAAAACCAGAATTTACACATTCAATAGACCTTGGATATTTATGTTCTTTCAAAAAAACAAGCATTTCTTTCAATGCGTTTTATCGATATAGATATGACATCATTTCTCGTTATACTACTTTAATTAACGATTCTACAACCTATACAACATACGCCAATTTACACAATAGTCATTCTTATGGTGTAGAATTATCCTATCAACAAACATTATGGAAATTTTGGAAATTGAGTGCCAATGCAAGCTTATTTCAAACAATTGTCAATGCAGATTCTCTATATGACCAATCGCTCCGCAATGACTTATCTTGGCAAATGCGTTTGAATAACAATTTTACCCTTCCTTTAGATTTTCAAATTCAATTGAGTGCCAATTATCGTTCTCCTACCCTCACTTTAAATAGTATGGGATTTCAATCTGGAGGTGCAGGACAAGGCAGAATGAATGCCTCTTGGAATATGGATTTGGGTATCAAAAAATCATTCTTAAAAAAGACATTGTCTATCTCGCTAAGATTAAACGATATTTTTAATAGCCGACAAACTCACGTCGTTTCTTATGGTTCTACTTACCAATCAAGTTATAATAGTGAAATGAATCGGACAAGAGATTCAAGACAATTGTGGATTACTATAACTTACAATTTTTCTAATTACAAAACTAAACAAAAGCAAAAAACAAATCGAGAAGAAGATTTCGATGAAGATGATATGTATTAAACGTTTTTTATTTAAAAATCAAGAATTACTCTAAATTATTATTGAATTACAATTTTTATTAAAATCATATTTTTTGATTTTCAGTATGATAATGATTTTTTTATATATTGATTTTTATGTTATCTTTGCAGTTTACAAAATTATATTAAACAAAATAAAAATTACCTAAAATAAGACAAATGGATAAAAATACCATCATAGGATTATTACTAATTTTTGCATTATTTGTTGGCTATAGTATTTATATCACTCCATCTAAAGAACAACAAATAGAACAGAAACGTATTGCTGATTCTATTTTAGTTGCACAACAAACAGCACACCTTGCAGATTCTATTGCAACTATAGAAAACGCAAAACAACAAGAACTATCATTATCCACAGATACCACCATAGTTGAAGATGAAGCAATATTATATGAAAAACAAAAAGCCATTTATGGCAATTTTGCTCTTGCCGCACAAGAAAGAAAAACAAAAAATATTATCGTTCAAAATGATAAATATATACTTAAAATCAACCCAAAAGGTGCTCAAATAGAATCTGTTATAATGAAAAACGTACAAACATACGATTCTTTACCTGTCGTATTGTTTGAAAAAGGCAATAATGATAATGTTTTTGGATTTACTTTCTTTTCTAATTATTTAAATATCAACACCTACGATTTATATTTTGAAAGTATATTTAATTCCCAAGATACCATTAATATCAGCAATAATGATTCTATAATACTACCATTTAGAGTCTATCCAAACATTTCTGCCAAAGAAGAAGACAGCACTGCGTTTTTAGAATTTGCTTATACCATTCATGGAAATGATTACAAAACCAATTTGCAAGTAAATTTTGTTAATATAGATAAATATATCACTAAAAATCAATCTAAAGTAGATTTATTGTGGAATATCCAACTACAACAACAAGAAAGAAATCGCAAAAGTGAAATGCTGGCAACTAATGTATATTTTAGTGATATTGAAGATGTTGATCATCTAAAAGAATCTGAAAACAAAGGAGATTCCACATTTTCTACAACAAGCCTAAAATGGATTTCTTTTAAACAATTGTTCTTTTCTGCTACTATAATTGCTAAAGATAAATTCTCAACAGCATCTATGATTGCAGAAATTCCAGATAAAGGAAATTCTAGAGCCTTAAAAAATTTGAGAACACATGCTACTATAAATATTGAAAATAATCAATCTGGATTTGAGGTAGATTTTTATTTCGGTCCTAACAAATACCATATTTTAAAAGCTTATGACCTTAAATTGGAAAAACAAATTCAATTAGGAGGCAAATTGGTTTCTTGGATTAATAGATGGCTTATTATTCCGATATTCAACTTTTTAGAAGGATTTGGTTGGAATTATGGTTTGATTATCCTAATTTTAACTGTAATTATTAAAACTATCTTATTCCCTGTTACTTACAAAAATTATTTATCTTCCGCAAAAATGCGGGTTATGAAACCAGAATTAGATGCCATCAACAATCGTTATCCTGATCCTAACGATGCGATGAAAAAACAACAAGCTATTATGTCTTTCTACAAATCCACAGGCATAAAACCAATGGCAGGTTGTTTGCCAATGCTTATACAATTTCCTATTTTGATAGCCATGTTTAGATTTTTTCCATCAGCATACGAACTAAGACAACAATCATTCTTGTGGGCAGACGATTTATCCACTTATGATGCCATCGTTTCTTGGAACACACATATTCCTATCATCTCCTCTTTCTATGGCAATCATATCAGTTTGTTTACTTTATTGATGACCATTGCTACATTAGCATATACTATTTTAAATAACAAAATGATGGCTCCTTCTGGCGACAACCAACAAATGAAAATGATGAAATGGATGATGTATCTCATGCCAATTATGTTTTTAGGCGTTTTTAACAACTATTCTGCAGGTTTGAGTTACTATTATTTGTTGGTAAACTTAATAACTTTTGTACAAATGTTTGCTTTCAGAGTCTTTATCAACGAAGACAAACTCCGTCAAAAATTGCTATTAAAAGCCAAAACACCCGTTAAAGAAAAAAATAGAACAAGCAAATGGCAAAAACGAATGAACGATTTATTAAAAGAAGAAGAAAAGAGACGGAGACAACAACAAAACAACGGCATATCTTCTTCCAAAAAGAAAAGATAAAACTATAAAACAACTATAAACTTGGCAAAACAAAACAAAACAGAAAAAGAGTTTAGTCAAACTCCTTTAATGAAACAATATCATTCATTTAAAGCACAATACCCAAATGCTTTATTGTTGTTTCGTGTAGGAGATTTTTACGAAACGTTTGGCGAAGATGCTATCAAAACATCAAAAATATTAGGTATTGTTTTGACAAAACGAGGAACAGGTTATGCGGCAGAAACAGCCTTAGCAGGCTTTCCATATCATGCTTTAGATACCTATTTGCCAAAATTAGTTCGTGCCGGCTTGCGTATAGCCATTTGCGACCAATTAGAAGACCCAAAATTAACAAAAACTATTGTAAAACGAGGTGTTACTGAATTGGTAACTCCCGGAGTATCATATAACGACAAAATCCTTGAAACAAAACAAAATAATTTTTTGGCAAGTGTACATTTTGATAAAGAATATGGGGTTTCTTTTCTTGATATTTCTACAGGAGAATTTTATGTGGCACAAGGAAATATCGCCTATATAGACAAACTTTTACAAAATTTTCTTCCCAGTGAAGTTATTGTGGAAAAAAGCAAATTACAAGAATTTAAACAACATTTTGGCGATCATTTTTTCTGTTCCACATTCGAAGATTGGGTTTTTACTGCTGATTTTACTCATGATTTGCTTTTAAAACATTTTCAAACAACATCGTTTAAAGGCTTTGGCGTTGCTGATTTGCCTTATGGTTTGATTGCGGCTGGTGCTGCTATGCATTATCTTTTTGAAACAAATCATACATCTGTTTCCCATATCAGCAAAATATCAAGAATAGAAGAAGATAGATATGTCTGGTTAGATAAATTCACCATTAGAAACCTTGAACTAATAGGTTCTCCTAATGACAATGCTGTAACATTATTGGATATTATAGATAAAACCATTTCTCCAATGGGTTCTCGCTTGTTGAGAAAATGGCTATTACTACCCTTAAAAGATAAAATAATTATAGAAGAAAGACAAA
>CALAVA010000367.1 GCA_937892025.1 uncultured Bacteroidales bacterium | reverse complement strand
ATATCAGTAGCGATGGCAGCCGCAAATATGTGTTGCGTTTATTTGACGGAGAACATATAGAAATGGTACTTATCCCCTCCAAGCAAAGAACCACGGTCTGTATATCCTCCCAAGTAGGTTGTATGTTGCGGTGTAAATTTTGTGCAACAGGTGCTATGGGCTTTCGCCGAAATTTATTCCCTGATGAAATATATCAACAAGTGTTTTTGGCCAATCAATTATCTTTACAATATTATGCAACCCAACTATCCAACATTGTTTTTATGGGTATGGGAGAACCGCTTTTAAATTTGGACAATGTCCATGCTGCGATAGAAAAAATCACTCATCAAGAGGGCTTGGGCATGTCGCCTACTCGCATTACCGTATCAAGTGCCGGAATACCACAAGGAATTAGACTGTTGGCAAAATTACAACCACATATCAACTTGGCTTTGTCTTTACATGCTGCCGATAACCATACACGAAAAGCAATAATGCCCATCGCTCAAAGTTATTCGCTACAAGAAATTATCGAAGCATTAAAGGATTATCATCAAATCACCCATCAAAGAATAACGATAGAATATTTACTATTAAACAATGTCAATGATTCTTTGGAAGCAGCCAAAAAATTAGCAGATTTTTGCCGACATTTTCCGGTAAAAATAAATATTATCCGCTACAACCCACATACTCATTCTGATTTTGAACCCTCTGGCAAGGCTCGAGAAGAACACTTTATCGCCTTTTTAGAAGAACGGCATATCCTCGTCTATGTACGACAAAGCAAGGGAAAAGACATATCTGCGGCCTGCGGACAATTGGTGAACAATGGTGGTAAGTGTTAAGTGTTAGGGGTTAAGTGTTAGGTGTTAGGTGTTAAGTGGTAAGTGTTAGGGGTTAGGGGTTAAGTGTTGCGGTCAGGTACAAGTATTGGAGCCAATATACGGGAGGAATTTCAGGGGCAAAGCGATGCAGACTTTATCGCTAAACTCTCTATATCGCAGAAGGAGATTTCCGAGACAATGTATTGGCTCGAACTATTGCACGAAAGTGGCTACATGGAAGACAAGCTCTTTGAAAGCATCTATGCCGACGGCGAAGAAATAATGAAACTACTCACCTCCAGCCTCAAAAAGAAAAAGGCCACCCAAAACATAACACCTAACACTTAACACTTAACACTTAACTTTGTGCAAATGCCAAATCACACAAAACCCCATTTGCTGAGTTTCAGCAAACGCCAAATTGCAAGAAAAACCGTTTGCTGAATTTCAGCAAACGGTTTTTCTTGCAATATAACACCTAACACTTAACACTTATATTACCAATCGGCAGTCAAATGATAGGTTCCACTGCCGAAGGTTTTCACCTCATAGCCACTCTTTGTCGGCAGATAGACCTCTGCAGTCGTATTGGCAGGAATAAGAATATCCCACTGGAAGTGATTATTTTTGCATGTCCATGCACTCTCAATACGCCCTGATACTGACTCGTAGGTAGCCTTAATGCTATCCAAACCTTGTATAGGATATGGTTTTAAGATAATTTTTTGATACCCTGCCTCTGCAGGTCTAATACCTGCCAAATATTCATACTCCCAAAGGATAAGGTCTCCGAGTAGCATAACATGGTTTCCTGAATTCATAGCGGGGTTTGCGGTGTTTCCGTTCCATAGTTCCCATATTGTGGTAGCCCCATTTTTGACCATATAGCCCCAACTCGGATATGTTTCATTGGTAGCAATCTTTAAGGCGAGGTCTGCACGACCATATTCTGTGAGGGTTCTCATCAGTTGTTGTATGCCGACAACCCCCGTAGATACATGACCTTGACAATCCTTTTCTGTTTTGGAAACAATATTGCCAAACACTTTGTCTTCCATGCCCTCAGGCACCATCTTGAAGAATAAAGGCAACATATTTGCCGTTACGGTATTGTTGGCGTATGCCCCAGTCTTTTCATCAAAATATTGCTGATTAAAAGCCTTGGTAGAAAGGTTTATCTCATTGCGGAAGAAATTCACATCTTCTTGTTTGTCCAACATTTTGGCAAACTTTTCCATCAAACCCATCAAATGACAATAGAAAGGCGTAGAAACAACAGGTGCTGCCGTAATACGTGTGGTGTCTTTGGAGTGTATCAATTCCAAAGACTCCGGTGGCATACACCAATCGCCGTATGTGTCTTTGGTCATAATTCCATTGACCATATATTTCGTTTTCATAAATGAAAGCCATTTTTTCATTGCCTCATAATGCACTTTGATGGGTTCCATATCGCCAAAACGTGTATAAATCATATCGGCGACCGTAATAAAAGCCCCCGGCCATGTCATACTATTAAAATAGAACCTCCAATAGGGTGGCACCACATCGGGCAAAGAGCCACTCTCCAACTGGCTGTCCTCAAAATCTGTCAGCCATTTGGCATACAAGTGATAATTGCCAAAGATATACGACTCACCGTATGAACCCGTTGTTCTATCACCGCTCCACCCTTGACGCTCATCTCGCTGCGGACAAT
>CALAVA010000366.1 GCA_937892025.1 uncultured Bacteroidales bacterium | reverse complement strand
AATATGTTGATTCTATAAAAGAAGATGTCAAATGGCTCGGTTTTGATTGGGCGGGTGAATACTATGCCTCTGATTATTTTGAACAATTATATTTGTGGGCAGAACAATTGATAAAAGAAGGCAAAGCCTATGTTGATGATTCTTCACAAGAAGAAATTAGCAAAAACAGAGGTGTCCCAACTTCTCCCGGAATAGAGAGCCCTTATAGAAATAGAAGCGTGGAAGAAAATCTCACTCTCTTTCGCAAGATGAGAGCGGGCGAATTTGCAGATGGTCAATGTGTATTACGTGCCAAAATAGATATGGCATCTCCCAATATGCACATGAGAGACCCAATTATGTACAGAATTTTGCACGCCCATCATCATCGCACAGGCGATAAATGGTGTATTTATCCCATGTATGACTATGCACATGGGATAAATACACCATTTATCGCCTGTGCGATGATGATGTATGACTATGCACATGGTCAGAGCGACTCCATAGAAG
This sequence comes from uncultured Bacteroidales bacterium, assembly GCA_937892025.1. Lineage (GTDB taxonomy): Bacteria > Bacteroidota > Bacteroidia > Bacteroidales > WCHB1-69 > UBA1205. Next base: position 5,589 of record CALAVA010000366.1, on the reverse strand, counting down.
GAATTACCCATTCCATTTGTACTTTGGAATTTGAGGTGCATCGTCCTTTGTATGATTGGTTTTGCGAAGCCTTACATATTCATCATCCACAACAAATAGAATTTGCCCGTCTCAATATTAATTATACGGTGATGAGCAAAAGAAAACTTTTGCAATTAGTGAAAGAGAATTATGTATCTGGTTGGGACGACCCACGAATGCCTACCATTTGCGGCTTGAGAAGACGAGGTTATACACCAGAATCTATTCGGAACTTTGCCGAAACGATAGGCGTTGCTAAGCGTGAAAACATAATAGATTTGTCTTTGTTAGAATTTTGTGTACGAGAAGACCTCAATAAACGAGCCTTGCGAACAATGGCAGTTTTGGACCCCGTAAAATTAATTATTGACAATTATCCTGATAATCAAGTGGAGATGGTTGATGCTGTCAATAATCCTGAAGACCCATCTATGGGAACGAGAAAAATTCCCTTTACTAAAGAATTATGGATAGAAAGGGCTGATTTTATGGAAAACCCGCCGAAAAACTATTTCCGTATGACTATCGGCAAGGAAGTTCGGTTGAAATATGCCTATATTGTACAATGTACAAGTGTAGATAAAGATGCACAAGGAAATATTATCGCCATTCATTGCCAATATTTACCTGCAACAAAAAGCGGAATGGCAGAAAGCAATAGAAAAGTAAAAGGAACCATACATTGGGTATCTGCAGCACACTGCAAAGAAGCCGAAGTTAGACTCTTTGATAGATTATTTGCCGTTGCAGACCCTGACAATGTTGAAGAAGGACATACTTTTCTAGAACATCTAAACCCTAATTCATTAAAAGTACAATCAGCATACATTGAACCCAAATTTTTAGACACCAATCCTTTGGCTAAATATCAATTTGAACGCATTGGTTATTTCTGTATAGACAAAGATTCCACAGAAGAAAAATTGGTGTTTAACAAAACCGTAGCCTTGAAAGATTCATGGGCAAAGGGTAAATAGTTTTTATATTATACGTTGTATCTAAAAAAAAAGACTGATAGCAAATGCTATCAGTCTTTTTTTTAGGCACCAACATTGATTTTCTATCAAACATCTTTTGAGTGTATAAACACATTTTTCATTGTCCATAGGGTATCCTTATCGGCATATTGTTGAGAAAAATGCGGGCAGTCATTACATCTTCTATGCTTAACTTTTTGAGGTTTATAGGTTTTTCTTACTTGACAAGACACAAGCGAAGCCAGCAAAAAGGAGATTAAAACAATCCTATAAAATCTTTTTCTTTGCATATTACATTTTGTAATCAATCCTTAAAGAGAGACGATTTATTGTTTATTATTATCCAAAAAATTAAAAATATTGTTTTCTACCCTTTTCAATATAGCTGAAGTATCTTCTTTTACAAATGGTTCTCCAATTATATTTTCATATAGTTCAATGTATCTATCTGAAATTTCAGCGACTTTTTCATCGGTCATTTCGGGAACTTTTTCACCTGTTCTTCCTTGGAATCCATTAGCCATCAACCATTCGCGAACAAATTCTTTAGACAATTGGCGTTGTGGTTGTCCGTTATCAAATCTATGTTGATAGCCGTCAGCATAAAAATAGCGAGAAGAGTCAGGTGTATGAATTTCATCTATCAAATAAATTTTTCCGTCTTTTTTTCCAAATTCATATTTGGTATCCACCAAAATCAATCCTCTTTTGGCAGCGATTTCAGTTCCGCGTTGAAAGAGTTTTAAGCTATAATTTTCTAAGATAGCATAATCTTCAGGCGAAACGATACCTTGTTTGAGGATTTCTTCTTTAGAAATATCTTCATCATGTCCTTCTGCGGCTTTTGTTGTTGGTGTAATAATAGGTTTGTCAAACTTTTGATGTTCTCTCATTCCGTCAGGGATTGGCACTCCACATATTTCTCTTTTACCTTGTTTGTAAGTTCTCCATGAACTTCCTGTCAAATAAGCCCGTACTATCATTTCAACAGCAAAAGGCTGACATTTATGTCCAATAGTTACCATGGGGTCTGGCGAGGCTATTTTCCAGTTGGGGCAAATATCGGCAGTCAAGTCTAAAAACTTTGAAGCGATTTGATTTAACACTTGTCCTTTATATGGAATAGCACGAGGCAAGACGACATCAAATGCCGAAATTCTATCAGTAGCGACCATCACTAACAAATTGTCATTTATTCCATAGACATCTCTAACCTTTCCCTTATAAAAACTTGTTTGGTTTGGGAAACTGAAATCTGTTTTTAAAATTACATTCTCCATTTTTCTCTTTTTATTTTTTATTTTTGTAGCAACCAACCTTTTACCTTATGATTGGTTATTAATTGTTGTGCTTCTTCTTTGGCATAGGGTCCGATACCGATTAGTATTAATTTTGAGGTTTTTCCTCTGCCTAAATTCATTGCGTTGGGATATTCCACTTGTTTTTCTTTCAAATAATTTTCGGCATTTTCTTCATCTTGAAAACTACCTAGTACCACAAAAAATCCTTTCTGTACTTCAGATACAGCATTTATTGCTGGAGCATTCAGATTATTTTCTATCGTATCATTTGTTTCTATCTGCACTTCTTCTTCATTTCCATTTGTAATAGTATCCTCCCATTCTGTGAACATATTGTTTGGCAATTCTTCATCTTGTGTTTCAATCACATTTGTATCCATTGATAGTGCCAAAGTGTCCATTGGGGTATGCACGAAATGTTTTTTATATTGCGTTTCTATCTGTGTTGTCCACTCTTCTATTTTTTGCGGATAGCATAATCTGCCTATCAAAGCCAATAGAACCAACAACAAAAGGAAGGCAATTAAAATCAATAAAATTTTAAATCCACAGCCACTTTTTTTATGGTGTACTTCCGTTTTTTGTGATTGAGTAGTATCCTTATTTTCTGTTATTGATTTCTTGTTGTCAGGTTGTTTGGTTTGCGTGATTGACTTGTCTTTTTTTGAGGTGTTTTCTGTTTGTTTTTTTATCAATGTATTTTCCCATTCAAAAGGTTCCAATCCGAAACTATCTGGGGACAAGTCCACATCTAATGCGGGTTGAAAATCTAATTTTCCAATCTGATTGCGGACAAAGGTTCCCATTTTTCCCATGTGAACTTCTTGTTCTTTGTCAAAGTTATTCAATATATTATTAATATAGTCCTCAATTAGACGATAAGCCTCTTGTTTGTCAATATGTTTCTTTTCGGCGACAAAATAGACAAACCTTTCAGTAGTTTCAATGTTGGTATTTGCTTCAAAGCATAGATAGTTACCCGGCACCGTAAATTTATGTACGATAGGATGTCGCTCTGCACTTTGATATTGTAAGGTAAATTGCCCTAATCCTTTTAATGCCAATGATTGATGTATTTGTACATATTGTTTGATAAGTTGCTCCATAGTCTAAGACAATTTATGATTTTTCAGTAGATTTATAACCAATTCCAAGTCTTCTTTGGTATCAATACCGATAGCCGAATCTATTGCTGTGATATGTGTATGAATTTTAAATCCATGTTCTAACCAACGTAGTTGCTCCAATTGTTCTGTTATTTCCAAGTTAGTCATAGGCAAGGCAACAATTTTTTGTAAGACAGCGACCTTGTAAGCGTAGATACCGATATGTTGATAATAAGTTGGAGTTTGTGAGGTATTGTTTCTAAGATAAGGAATGACACTTCTACTAAAATAGAGGGCATTATTCTGCAAATCGGTAACTACTTTGACCACATTAGGGTTTTGTATGAGATTATTGTCAGTTATTTGTTTTAACAATGTAGCGATTTGCACCTCTTCATTGTTAAAACAAGATGTCAATTCTATTATTTGTTGTGGATTAATAAAAGGTTCATCTCCTTGAATATTAACGATGACATCATTTTCGTTGCAGGTAATTTTAGAGACCACCTCGGCACATCTTTCTGTTCCAGAGCGGTGCTTTGTACTTGTCATTTTCACCTTTGCTCCGATATGTTGTGCTTCGGTTTCAATACGCGTATCATCAGTTGCGATCCATACTTGTGAGAAGCAATTTGCTTTGCAGACTTGTTCATAGACTCTGGCAATCATTGTTTTTCCGTCAATAATTGCTAATGGTTTTCCTGGGAACCTTGTGGAGGCAAACCGAGCTGGAATGATAGCGATAAAATTCATGGATATGTTATTTTGTGATTTTATTATTTTGTTTTTTTGGATTTTCGTTTAGGTTCTTCATTGAACAATCCATAGACTTCGGTGTTCATTCTTTCGATGATGTATGCCAAATCATCTTGCTTGTCTGCGAATCTAATTTTATCGGTATCAATGGTTAAAATTTTGCCGAATTGGTAGGATTCCGCCCAAGCATTATATCTATCGTTGAGATTTTGCAGATAATCGATTCTAATTGTACTTTCATATTTTCTGCCTCGTTTTTGTATTTGTTCCACCAAAGTAGGGACAGATGCTTTTAAGTAGATAAGCAAATCAGGTGGTTTGATAAATTTATTCATCAGTTCAAACAAAGAGAGATAATTTTGGAAATCTCTTGTAGCCATCAGTCCCATATCATGCAAATTAGGTGCGAAGATATAAGCGTCTTCAAAAATAGTTCTATCTTGAATAACCATTTTTTTAGATTCTTTGATATTGACGATTTGTCTGAATCGATTGTTGAGAAAAAATATTTGCAAGTTGAATGACCAACGTTGCATATCTTCGTAAAAACTAATCAAATATGGATTATTATCATTATTGTCAAACTCTGGCACCCAGCCTAATTGTTTGGCCAACATTTTGGTCAAGGTTGTTTTACCCGAGCCGATGTTTCCTGCTACTGCTACATGCATTTTATATATATTTTTAATTATAATTCAAATCTAAGATGTTTTAAAACGAGATTATCTTCCATCAGTTTTTCAAGGGAGTTGATACCGATTTGCAGATGGTTGTTCACGAATTTTTCAGTTACTAATTTATCACTTTTTATAGTTTTGATACCATTTTCTAACATAGGGTTGTCGCTGACAAGTAGCAATGCCCCTGTAGGGATATGGTTAAAGAATCCTACGCTAAAGAGTGTTGCGGTTTCCATATCCACCCCCATAACTCTTATTTGTTTTAAATAGTTTTTAAAGGTTTCGTCATACTCCCATACTCGGCGGTTGGTAGAATAAACAGTACCTGTCCAATAATCAAAGCCCATATCCATAATGCTGGTTGAGGTTGTTTTTTGCAGGTTAAATGCGGGCAATGCAGGGACTTCAGGTGGGAAATAGTCGTTGGAGGTACCTTCTCCACGAATGGCAGCGATGGGCAAAATAAAATCTCCTAACTTATTATATGCTTTAATACCTCCACATTTTCCCAAAAACAGCACCGCTTTAGGGTTAATGGCTGTTAATAGGTCCATGATAGTGGCTGCCATAGGGCTACCCATTGAAAAATTGATAATTGTAATATTGTTAGCGGTGGCGTTTAGCATTTCTTTATCTTCTCCGATAATATCTACTTGATACCAACCTGCGAACAATTCCACATAATATCTAAAATTGGTCAATACGATATCTTTTCCAAATTTTTCTAATGGTAGGCCGGTATAACGAG
>CALAVA010000365.1 GCA_937892025.1 uncultured Bacteroidales bacterium | reverse complement strand
ACGGTGAATGGTGTTACGGGTCTCATACTTGTTCCGGATAGTTGGAGTACTTCTACCTATAATTTGAACAGCCCTAACACTTCTAATGCTGACTATACAACCAATGTTATCAGTTCCACACAATGGATAAGCTTGGAGAATGCTGGTTGTGTATTTCTGCCCGCCGCCGGCTACCGTAGTGGCACTTTGGTTTTCTTCGTTGGTTCCAGCGGTAACTACTGGTCGGCTACGTACTACGATAGCGATGCCGCATACGTATTATTCGTATGGCTTTTGAACATCTATAGTAGCCAACGCCACAATGGTTGTCCTGTCCGCCTTGCCCATAATGTCCAATAGTTTATCTCTTTGATAGAACAAGAAGAACAAATCAACAATAAACTATAGAAACGTGGTGTATAGTGTCTTTATATTGTATAATAAGATTGATGGTTGATATGTAGAGATGTGGCGTATTGCATATTTGGTGTAAAATGCCATACAACTAATATCCACAAATTGTTTCCGTTATTTTTTGTAAAAAAGACAAAGAGTTGAAATGACAGAAAATGTTGTTTTACAATATGACAGAAGAGGAATGGTTTTGTTAGCCTCTTATTTGCCCATACATTATTGCACAAGGGCTGCTCAAGATTTGTTGCAACAAAAACGAGGGAAAGTGCTTATTGTTACAGGCTTTTATGCCTATGGAGCAGGAGAAACTGATGGTCCCGCCGGAGCTTATTTTTTAGCCTTTGCCCTAAAAAATCTTGGCTTTTCTCCAATAATTGTTACGGATAAATACAACTTCTCTTATTTTTCAGATAAGACAATAGAAGTAATTTTGTTTCACCCACAAAACATAGCAGAATTGTTGTACAACTGCCATGCCTTGATAAGCATAGAGCGTTGTGGACGAGCAGTAGATGGACAATATTATAATATGAAAAAAGAAAATATCTCAACAAAAACGCCTCCTCTTGATGACCTTTTTGTGGCAGGCAAAGATATTTTACAAATCGGTATTGGAGATGGGGGAAACGAAATTGGTATGGGTAATTTACAATCAATCATTGAAAAGGAATTGAATATTATTCCCTCTTGTATCAAATGTCATCACCTTATAGTAGCAACTACTTCCAATTGGGGAGCATACGGTTTGATAAACGAATTGGGAAGAGCAACCCAATTATCTCTTTTGCCTCTTTCTCTTGATATAGAAACTTTTACACAAGATATTATAAAAAAAGGAGCAAAAGACGGTATTTCAAGTCTATCTACTCCTACTATAGATGGTTTTTCTCTAAATATAGAATGTGATATAGTAGAACAATTGCGTAAATTATAGCAAATTATTCAAAAAATTTCCGTACTTTTTGAAAAAAACTTGTTTCTTTGGGTTGTTCCACTTTAAACGTTTCAGATTGTTGCATCTTTTCAATCATTGCTTTTTCTTCTTTTGTTATTTTCTTGGGAACGATTACATTAATGTTTACAATAAGGTCTCCATTACGATATCCATGTAAATCTGGCAATCCTTTTCCATTGAGTCTCAATAGGGTAGAAGGTTGTGTGCCGGGTGCAATTTTTACTTTTGCCTTTCCGTCAATTAACGGAATTTCTACCGTATCTCCCAAAACGGCTTGAGGAAAAGAAATATTGAATTCTGTATAGAGATTATTTCCATCTCTTTCAAAAATTTTATCTTTTTCTTCTTCTATCAGCACCAATAAATCTCCGTTTACTCCTCCTCGTGGAGCCGCATTTCCTTTTTCTCTTAAACTTAATTGCATACCATCAGCAACGCCTGCCGGAATTTTGATATTAATAATATCTTCTCCTTTTATAACTCCATTGCCTGCACATTTGGGACATTTATCAGTAACGACTTTTCCTTCTCCTTTACATTGTGGGCATTCACTTTGAGTTTGCATCATTCCTAAGATGGATTGTTGTACCCGAATGGTAAAACCACTCCCTTTACAAGTAGGACATACTTTGATTGCGTTCGGATTTTTGGCACCAGAGCCATTACATTCTGGGCAATGGATATGTTTTTGTACTTTGATATTTTTTTCTACTCCTTTGGCTATTTCTTTTAAGGATAGTTTTACTTTTATTCTAATATTGCTTCCTTTTCTTGTTGCCGAAGAATATCCTCCTCTTCCGCGAGAAGAGAAACTTCCGAATCCAAATCCTTCAAATATGGAACCCATGTGAGAGAATAGGTCTTCCATGTTCATATCTTGGAATCCGCTAAATCCACTTGCACTCATTCCAGCATGACCATATTTGTCATATCTTGCACGTTTATCAGCATTGCTAAGCACCTCGTAGGCTTCAGCCGCTTCTTTAAACTTTTCTTCGGCTTCTTTGTCGCCCGGGTTTTTATCGGGGTGGTATTGGATAGCCTTTTGACGATATGCTTTTTTTATTTCTTGCTCGGTAGCGTTTTTGGCGACACCCAAAACCTCATAATAATCTCTTTTTTCAGCCATAATACATTAAAAAAAGCATAT
>CALAVA010000364.1 GCA_937892025.1 uncultured Bacteroidales bacterium | reverse complement strand
TTTCCCTACACGACGCTCTTCCGATCTCCATTACTGATAATGTCGGCTATAATTGTTTATATTTTTGTAGAGCGATATTTGACTATCAATAAAGCGACAATAGATGATGTAAATTTTATGAATAATATACGTGATAATATTTATAATGGAAGATTGGACGCTGCTGTTGCTTTGTGTAAAGCAACAAACACTCCCATTTCACGAATGATAGAAAAAGGTTTGTCTCGTCTCGGTAAACCATTGTCAGATATCAATGAGGCAATTTCCAATGTAGGGCAATTAGAAGTTGCTCGTTTGGAAAAAGGAATCGGCACCATTTCCACCTTGTCAAGCATTGCACCTATGTTGGGTTTTTTAGGAACAGTAACAGGAATGATTGTCGCTTTTCATGATATGGCAACCTCTGGAAATAATCTTGAAATAACTGATTTGGCAAGTGGTATCTATACGGCATTAATAACAACCGCCAGTGGTTTGGTGGTAGGTATTGTTGGCTATGTTTGTTATAATATGTTAGTTGCTAAAATCAATCATGTTGTATTTTTATTAGAAGCAAAGGCTTCTGAATTTATGGATTTGTTGCACGAACCTGTAAAATAAAAACATTTATGCCTATACAATCCAAATATAAGAACCAAGTGGAATTTAACATGTCCACACAAGCCGACTTGGTGTTTCTATTGCTGATATTCTTTATGATAACATCAACGTTGGTGAGTCCCAATGCTGTGAAATTGTTATTGCCTAATTCTTCTAGCAAAACAGCAGCCAAACGAACCTTTGAAGTCTATATAGACGAACAATTAGAATATTCTATTTTACAAGGCAAAGATTTGGTAGCGGTAGCAGAAGATAATTTGGCAACAGCTATTGATGAACGTTTGCAAACCGAAGCAGATGATGCTGCTGTTGTCGTTAGAATGGACAAAAGTGTCCCCGTGCAAAATCTGGTATATGTGATAGACGCTGTCAATAATATCAATGAACAACAGCAAAAGCAACATAAGGTTATTTTGGCAACTCGTCCTTTAGAAAAATAATTATGACAGAAGATTCTTTGACAGATAAAAGCAACAATAAAAACAAAATTATTGGCATAACTACAACTATTATTGTGCATGGTTTGGCTTTGTTGTGTTTTTGTTTTTTAGGTTTGACCCATCAGGTGCCACTTCCACCAGAATATGGTATAGAAGTTGATATGGGCGGCGGTGGCGGTGGCGGACAAACGGCTGTTCAAAATGTCAATGCACAACCTAATACTACTCGTGCAAGGGAAAAACTGATAACCCAAGAACAAGAAGAAACTATTGCCATGTCATCAACAAAAAATAATACACATAAAACAACAAAAAACACAAATCCATCTGTAGCAACATCAGAAAAAACTCAAACAGCAACAGAGCCTGTGATAAATCCTAATGCTTTGTTCAAACGTAATGCTAATTCTGGAACAGGTCAAGGAACGGGTCAAGGCTCTGGAAGTGGCTCCGGTACAGGAACAGGTCATGGAAGTGAACATGGCGGCGGAGTCGGGAATTATGGCGGTGATTTCTATTTAAATGGTAGACCTGTTGTTACAAAAGCTTTTCCTTCTGCAAAAAACAACCTTGAAGGGGTAGTAAAAGTTGAATTCCGTGCAGATAGAGATGGAAATGTCATTTATGCAAAGGCAGGCATTAGAGGTACGACAATCAATGACCCTCAAATATGGGAAGAGTGCGAAAAAGCCGCTTATCGTTCCAAATTTAAAGCAAAATCTGATGCAGATAGAGAGGAAAGAGGGGTGATAACCTATCGCTTTGTTTTACAATAATGAATTACACTCAAACAATAGAATATTTATACAATAGTTTGCCCATATATCAAAGGATAGGGGCAGCGGCTTATAAAAAAGATTTGAATAATACGATAGCCTTGTTGGCCGGAGTAAATAATCCTGAAAAAAAGTTTAAAGCCATACATGTTGCAGGTACAAATGGAAAAGGTTCTGTATCGCATAATTTGGCATCAATTTTTCAAGAAGCAGGTTTTAACACGGGCTTATATACATCTCCACATCTAAAAGATTTTCGTGAACGGATACGAATAAATGGGAAAAAAATATCAAAAACATATATCGTTGATTTTGTTGAAAAAAATAAAACACTTTTTGAACAAATAAAACCCTCTTTTTTTGAAATGACTGTTGCTATGGCATTTTCATATTTTGCAGAGCATAAAATTGATATGGCTATTGTGGAAACAGGCATGGGCGGACGATTAGATTCAACAAATGTTTTGCAACCAGAATTGTCAATTATTACTAATATTAGTTGGGACCATACACAGTTTTTAGGAGATACTTTATCAAAAATTGCTACCGAAAAAGCAGGCATCATTAAGGCTAATACACCCATAATTATTGGAGAAACGCAAAGAGAAACAAAGGCCGTCTTTGAACAAAAAGCAAAAGAAATGAACGCTCCGATATGTTTTGCCGACCATTTGTTGGAGATAAAAGAAACTTATACAGAGGCTACAGACAAAGGCTTTTTAATGCACTTTGATGTTTTAGACAATCAAGGAACATTTTTATATAAAGACGTAAAAACTCCATTGACGGGAGCGTATCAGTTGAAAAATTTAAAATCTGTTTTTCTGGCTACTCAGTTTTTTCCAAAATGTTTGCCTAATAAAACTATTATCGCAAAAGGAATTGAAAATTGTATCAAGAACACAGAATTACAAGGACGTTGGCAAATATTGTCAAAATCACCTTTGACAATTGCAGACACAGGGCATAATCAAGCAGGATTGAGTTATGTCGTTAGGCAGTTGAAGGCAATAGCACCTGCCAATTTACATATTGTTTTTGGCGTTGTTAATGATAAGGATTTGGGTAAAATATTGCCATTGTTACCTCAAGAGGCAACTTATTATTTTTGTCAAGCCAATATTCCACGTGCTTTGAATGCTAATGTTTTACAACAAATAGCTCAACAATATGGTTTACGAGGAAAAACTTATTCAAGTGTCAAAAATGCTTTGAAAAGGGCAAAATATCATGCTCATGAGGAAGATGTGATTTTTGTCGGTGGTAGTACTTTTGTCGTTGCTGAAGTTTTGTAGCCATATAGCAAGGACAAATGTTTTGTTAAAAAGAAAAATACGTTTTACTAAACATGTAATAGCAATGAAGATATTTTGTGTGGCCATGAATTATAGAGAAGCAAATGCCGAAAAAAAACGCTTAAGTTCTGAACCCATTTTTTTTCTAAAGCCAGAAACCGCACTTCTTCTCAAAAATAGACCTTTCTTTTTACCAGATTTTTGCAATAATATACAATATGAATTAGAAATTGTTGTTCGTATTGGTAAAATAGGTAAATGTATTCAACAAAAATATGCCAATACTTATTATCAGGAACTTACTTTGGGTATTGATTTTACCGCAAAGGACACTCTTGACTATTGTAGAAAAAATGGTTTTCCTTGGGAGATTGCCAAGGGCTTTGATGCCTCTGCACCAATAGGACAATTCCTGCCTAAAACTCAATTTCAGAATCTTCAAAATTTGAATTTTAGATTGTTGAAAAATGGCCAAGAAGTGCAAAATGGAAATACGGCAGATATGATTTTCTCTATTGATGAGATTATTGAAACCGTGTCAAAATATTATACCTTAAAAATGGGTGATTTGTTGTTTACAGGCACGCCTCTTGGGGTGGGACAAGTGCAAATTGGTGATCATTTAGAAGCATTTTTGGAAGATAAAAAACTGCTCGATTTTTTTGTGAGATAATTTTTCTAAAAATAAATCATTTCAATATTTTTTTTGTATCTTTGCCATTTGATAATTGAAAATTTGAATGTTTTATATGATACAAACAAACAAACAAATAACAAATAACAACAAGGCATTATTGACTGATATCGTTTTTGCTTTGCAAGAAAAAAAAGCAAAAAATATCATATCTTTAAAATTTGATAAAGTAAATGCCGCTATGTTTGATAGTTTTGTTATTTGTACTGCGACATCAAATACACATGCTACGGCCTTGTTTGATAATGTAGCCCTATTTGTTAAACAACATTTGGGCATTTTGCCTAATCATACAGAAGGAGTGAACAATGCCCAGTGGATTTTAATGGATTATTTTGATGTATTGGTACATATTTTTCTCCCTGATTCCCGTCAGTTTTATAATATAGAAGGACTTTGGGGAGATGCTGTTAAAACAATTTATAACGAAGAATAATTATAATTATATTTGGCCAAACTCCAATTAATTCCATCTTTATTTATTCTTCCTATAATTTTGATCTATAAAACTATTATATATTATTTTTCAAAAGGCTTAGAAGAATCTTGTCTTGCAAAAACTACAAACAACATAAAAATGAAGAATATAAAAAATTGGAAATTATTTATAGACATAAATTGGTAAAGCATATTTATAAAATTACTTTTTATATAGGAATAACAATATTTGAATATCATGTCTTACAAAATTTATATGATATTTCATTATATATGCACTATTAGTTTAATTGTATTTTCATAATTAACTAATTATACTAATATTGGCTCTTTGATTATTTTTTGTCATATTGAAAGTGATATTCTATTGCATTGACTAGATTTTTATTAAAAACAGATAATTCATTAAATATTACAGGTTTTGTTGAAATTAGTTTTTTTATTAATTTTACATATATAAGGCAATATGTTTTCTCCTAAATGATTTATAGTAGATGACCTTCACGTCGGGATAGTTGTCCTCTATCAGCTGCCCGAACTTCTTG
>CALAVA010000363.1 GCA_937892025.1 uncultured Bacteroidales bacterium | reverse complement strand
TAGTGATTGATTCTACATCTATTTCTGTTAAACTTTCGTCTTTAGTATACTTTGTATTGACAATTGCTTCTGAAATATTGATAGCATGGTCGCCTATTTTTTCCAACAAAGCGAAAAGACTACTATAAACGATACCAGTTTGATAATTATAATCATTGTTTTTCAACGATTCAAGGTGTTCGTTTCTCAGTTTATCTCTAAATAGGTTTATTTCTTTTTCTTTGTCTAAAGCCTTGGTTATATCTACTGTTTTGTAGGGAACACTCATGTTCTCTTGCATAATTTCCAGACTTTCTCTTACAATTTTGAACATGTGTCCGATATTTTCTCTCATATTTGGTGTAAACCAAATTTTTTGTTCGTTTTTTTGGTCAATCATTTTTGCCATTTGAAAGTTCTGGTCGCCAATACTTTCCAAATTATCTACGATACGGAGCATACCTCTTATTCTTTGGGCGGTTTCATTTCCTAAGCCTTCACTTGACACTTGAGTGAGATAATTGGCAATTTCAAATTCCATTCTATCAGCAATATCCTCATAATGTTCAATTCTTTTCAATAAATTATTATATTCTTTGGCTTCTTTCATATCAAGTAAGGTAGGGATAAAATCATACATCAGCGAAATGCGTTTGGCAAATACTTGTAGTTCTTTTTTTGCTGATTCCACCGCAATTTCACCGACTTTTATAACCCCCGATTCTATATAAGTAAGTTTAAAAATATCATCGTCTTCTGCTTTTTTCTTAACAAGAACATTTGTCATTTTTTCGATTTGAGGGATAAACCAAACAAGCACTACCGTATTGATTACATTAAAGAATGTATGGTACAAGGAAATTCCAATAGGAATGATAGCGAGGTTGTTATAAGGATTGGCTCCGAACCATTGTTCGGTAAGCGAGGCCACCCAACGTGTAGAAGGGTAAAAAATAGGCAAAATCCACAACATACCGATAATATTGAATAATAAATGAGCACGAGCTGCACGTTGTGCGGACGTGTTCCCTACCATAGCAGCCAAATTGGCTGTAATTGTTGTGCCTATATTTTGCCCCAACACCATAGCAACAACGACTTCAAAAGCAACATCAATGGGAATAGCCCCTTGTGTACATAACAACATAGAAAGTGCTAACATTGCACTTGAGGCTTGTACAATCATGGTGAGAATAGTGCCGATTAGAATGAATAACAAAACATAGGGAAATCCTATATGTTGTGAACCTTGTGGCAACAGATTTTCAAACCAACCGACAAAAGTAGGATTGTGTGCCAAATCTATGGTTTCAAGTGTTTCTTGTAAAAATTGAAGTCCGAGAAATAGTAAGCCAAATCCGATAAGAAATTCTCCCCAAGTGCGTATTTTTTTTGAATGTAAAAGCATCATTATAAATCCGATACCTATAATAGGAATAATAGGCAAACTATATTTTAATCCCAATAAAGCGATAATCCACGCCGTAAATGTTGTTCCGATATTGGCACCCATAATAACCCCAATAGCATTGGTCAACTGAATGAGTCCTGCATTTACAAAACTGACAACCATAACCGTAGTTGCCGATGATGATTGTAGAGCTATAGTAACAATTGTTCCCGTTAAAATGGCTTTAAATCTGTTGGAGGTAAAAGAAGTAAGCGTTTTTCGCAAGCCTGACCCCGCAATGCGTTGTAAAGCCTCACTCAAATATGACATGCCA
>CALAVA010000362.1 GCA_937892025.1 uncultured Bacteroidales bacterium | reverse complement strand
GAAATGAAAAAACAATTGGCGGACGATATTGTCAATTTTTGTGCTCCGATAAAGCAAAGAATAGATGAACTATCCAAAGATGAGGCTTATTTGCAAAAAGTACGGAAACAAGGAGCAGAAAAGGCTCGCGAGAGTGCAAAAAAGACACTTAAGGAAGTGAGAAAAATTATTGGTTTTAGCACATTATAAAGGCTTATAGTCTTAATTGGTCAAAGTTTTTGCCAAACACACCGCTTGTTTTAGCGATAGAGATAAATGCGGTGTTGTCTATTTCTTTTATCAACTTAATGATTTTACCCTTATCTTGTCGATGGGCAATAACTAAAACAATTTCCTTTTCTTCTTTTGTATAAGAGCCATAGCCTTTTAACAAAGTGGCTCCTCTATGTAATTCTTTATTGATTTTTTCGGATATTTCCACACTTTTGGAAGAAAATATCATAAATTGATAAGTCTGTCTATAGCCTTCTATCACCATATCGCAAGTGATGGTATAAGCCAACATAGCCACATAACTATAGACCAAACATTCTATGTCTTTAACAATGAAATAAGAACTTCCGATAATCAATACGTTTATCATCAAGGATAATTTACCATAAGAGATATTTCTAAAATGATTAATTATCATAATAATAATATCAATACCGCCAGTATTTCCATCATAATTGAGTG
Source organism: uncultured Bacteroidales bacterium (assembly GCA_937892025.1). Classification (GTDB taxonomy): domain Bacteria; phylum Bacteroidota; class Bacteroidia; order Bacteroidales; family WCHB1-69; genus UBA1205. The sequence continues at coordinate 3,418 of CALAVA010000362.1, read as the reverse complement.
CCAAGCCCACCCCTACTCCAGCAAGCATAGACCCTACCCAAGCACAAAGAAATTTATCTGCGACTAAAGGCTGAGCAGCAAATATGGGCTGAAAAATCGAGAAAAACAAGGATAAAATAAAGGAACAGAGAATGGTTGTGAAACTGAATTTTTTCCCTAAAATCTTAAAGGCAATGGCAACCAATAGCAAATTGATAACTAAAGAGGATATGCCGACAGGTATTTTGAAAGCGAAATACAATAAAGATGCTATTCCGCTGACACCGCCACCCATTAGTTTGCTCGGAAGTAGAAATGCGGACCAACCAACGGCGAACAAGGCCAAACCAAAAGAAATGACTATCCACTTTTCTATTTCATTGTAAACTTGTTTGAATGTTAAATGTTTCATGTTCTTTTCTATGAAATTACTTATTTTTAACGGGGGCTTCTGTTGTTAGAGGTTCCCGATGTGTTTTTATTAGTCGTTGTACGATTGGTATTGTTAGAAGATGGTTGTGTTGTAGTGGAGTTGCTATTTTTTGGAGTATTAACATTTTGTTGGTGTTGTTGTGTATTTGTCGGTTTCCCATTAGAAGATGTTACTTTGGAATTGGTTGTAGAAGTCGGTGTTTGCGGTTGTTTTACTTGCACAGAAGAAGAACGATTAGTTGTAGCGTTTGTTGTTGAACTATTCTTTTCAGTTATAACATTAATATTATTGACATTACGGTGATTGGTAGAAGTTGGAGAGGTTGCAATATTCGTTTTTAGATTAGCCGTTGAGCGTGTTGTTTTTGCCGTTGTGCCGAATTGTTCAGGGCGCGATATGGTAATTTTGGCGGATTCTTCTGCATGTTCTGTTTTATAAGTTTTTATATCATTAGAAAATGGAGAGGACATAATTTGTCGGGCTTCTTTATCGGAACTAACCTTTTTTATCTCAGCGGTATTGTTTAATTCTTTTTCCAAATCTTTTCGTTCCACAATAGGTGTTTGTTTTATAATGGACAACTCTTCTGTAGAATAATAGGCTTTGTTCCATGTGTTAAAATCTTTGGTTTCTAATGTACCTGTATTGGTGAGATTATAGCGACTGATGTTTTTGGCTGTTGCATGTACGCCCGTAGTAGCATTTGCCATTCCACGAGGATTTTGATAATTGAAATGATTATTATTGGGACGCATAGTATTGTCTTGGGGGCTATGCTTGTCATATTCATAATGGTTGGGACGTGGAGCTTGTTGAGGTTTGTAATAACCTGAATAGCGATAACTATTATAATAACGACCGTCTTTAAAATACCAATAATCATGGTAAAAATAAGGACGATAGTAGTTTTCCCAATAATTATCGCAATAATAGATGATTGATAAAGCATATTGGCGAGCAATATCCGAATGTTGTATGGCTTTGTTATACACCCCCAATTGACATAATAGTTTGGCGTATGATTGGTGATTGACCGCTTTGCTGAGATCGCCTTGAGTGGAATAGTTGTCATAATAATACATCAAATCACTTGCCTCTCCTATGATATACGAGGTTTTATTGAGAAAATTAATGGTTTCTAATTTGTGAATTTGCGATGAAGCGTGTCCAAGCAAACCCATTAAACATACAATAAGAATACTTTTTAGAATTAAACTTGAACTTTGATTTTGGACTTTCATATCTTATAATAATTTTAATTTTTTGCAAAGATAACACTTTTTATGAAACATAACCAATGCAAACTTAAGTGTTAAGTGGTAAGTGTTAAGTGTTAGGTGTTAAGTGTTAAGTGTTAAGTGTTAGGTGTTAGGTGTTAAGTGTTAGGTGTTAAGGGTTAAGTGTTAAGGGTTAAGTGTTAAGGGTTAAGTGGTATATCGCATGAAAAACCGTTTGCAAAAATTTTGCAAATGACTTCCACACCGATTTGACGTTTGCAAAAATTTTGCAAATGACTTCCCCACCAATTTAGCGTTTGCAAAAATTTTGCAAATGACTTCCCCACCGATTTGACGTTTGCAAAAATTTTGCAAATGACTTCCCCACCGATTTGGTATTTGCAGAAACTCTGCAAATAGGGTTTCTTACGATATAACACCTAACACCTAACACCTAACACCTAACACCTAACACTTAACACTTAACACTTAACACTTGAATCTATAGGGTTTAGTGGAACAATTTAAAAATATCATTACCAAAAACAAATATCATCAACAGCAACAAGATAATCATTCCAATGGTTTGAGCATACTGCATTACATTGTCTGAGACTTTCTTTCCGGTGATTAATTCAATCAATGTAAAAATAGCATGTCCGCCGTCCAATCCGGGTATCGGCAAAATGTTCATAAATGCTAAAATGACCGAGAGCAATCCGGTGATATACCAAAATCGTCCCCAGTTCCAGACATTTCCATAAATCTGTGCAATGCCGATAGGTCCCGACAAAGACGAGGCTTTTTCTTGCCCTGAGAGCAATTTGCCTAAACCGGATACGTTTAATTTGAGGTTGTTCATAGCGTCTTTCCACCCATAAACAATAGATTGTGTCAAGGAATATGTCTGCAATTGATATTCTGGCATTTTACAAAACACTCCCAACAAGCCATTGCTATCTAAAGTAACATAAGTAGAAAGCGTGTCATTGTTTCGCAAAAGTGTTAAGGCTATTTCTTTTTGTGCATACTTAGCATGATATTCTTGCCATGTTCCATAGTTATTCAATGGCAGTTCATTGAGTTTTATCAAGCTATCTCCTTTTTGTAGTTTGCCATTAGCCAAATTGCTATTAATCACAGAATCTATAACAAAAGGGAAGTTTAATGGCTCCAAAAAACTGTTCATGTGGTTTTTCATCGTATCATAAATACAATTTCCAATCACGATGTCCAATTGCTGTCCTTCACGTTCAACGGTAACGATATTTCCCAGTATCAAAGCGGGTTTAATGTCATTATATCTTTCGTAAGTTTTTCCATCGATGCAAATAATTTTATCGCCGGTTTTAAATCCCATATCTTTTGCGGCCTCAAAAGCATATAATCCTTCCTTAATTTGGTTGTTTGGGAGATAGGCTTTTTCATAGCAACGAATGACCATAGCAAACAACAAGACCCCAATAATCATATTGACAATAACCCCCGCCAAGACAATAATCAGTCGTTGCCATGCCGGTTTTGAGCGAAACTCCCATGGCTGTGGCTCGGTAGATAAGTTCTCAACCGTTTGGGTTTCATCTATCATGCCTGCTATTTGGCAATACCCCCCCAAAGGCAACCAACCTATGCCATATTCTGTGTTCTCTGGATATTTACGCCAATCCTCATCGGGCAAAGCGGCTATATCTACCATCTTGTACTTGGCTTTCCCCTTCTCATCTAAAACAATCTGCCCATTGGCATCTTTTACAACTTCTGTATCGGGTAAGTTTTTTGAGAATAGTTT
>CALAVA010000361.1 GCA_937892025.1 uncultured Bacteroidales bacterium | reverse complement strand
ATGCTACTAACAGTGTTGTAGGCAATGTTTCTAGTATTTCAGAAGATGGGCGGAGCGTATCATTTACAAATGGAACTGAAATAAAAACTGATATTGCTGATAGAATAACTAGAACGCAGGAATTAAATCGCTATAGGAAGTTATACAGAATATGAGTGGGTTTAACTTTGGGCAAATTGGAAACATAATGTCAGAGATGTTTGATACTGATTATGTAGACATTAAAAGAGATGCTTCAGGTCAGTTGCAAGAAGTTTATTCAAACATTCCTTGCCACATTGCTTTTGTCTCAACTGACAATCCAGACCCAACAACTGTTGACATAAAGCCGATTGTTCAATCTTTGAACGTGCATTTTCCTTTATGGGTAGATATAAAAAACAATGATTTCGTCATTGCCAAAAGAATGGATAATGACGGAAACTTGCTTGCAGTATATAGTGGTAGGTGCGGAAATCCTATTGTTTCGCAGGGAAGGCAGAAAGTGTCAGTTGCCATGAGTGCTACTGAAAGCGAAAATGCAACACCAGTTCCGCCTAAAAATCCAATGAACATAACGATTGAGTATGTTTCAAATAACATTCAAATTCAGGATTCTACGATATTTGAAATTGAACAAGGTAATGATTTTAGTTTATCTGCTCCATTGATTGATAACTATTCGGCAGTAGATTGTGAGATTGATGATGAGTTGCAGGGTGCTACTACGGCAATTATTTCAGATGTTGAAAATGGGCATATTGTTAAATTCATTTATGAAAGTTCGAGTGTTTCAGACGGATTCAGATTCTTAGTGAAAGGCTTATACACGAAAAATAACGGCAGTTTAGCCAATGGCTATCATCTTTACAAGAAAATTGGCATTGATTCAATTTCAGAAAATGATTTTGAATATACCATAACTTGCAATAATGTAAATATTGAACACGAGGATAACGGCAAGGCATTATCTATTAAGAAGGGTGTCAAAATGGTTCTTGTTCCTACTGATGCATTTGTTATAGTGACAAATGTTTTAGATTTAGGAAACGGAAAAATTGAGTTTAATGCGGAGCAGTTCACACCTACGGAAGATGAGATGAACGCATACTTGACTGGGTGGTATGACTAATGGGTTTCAAGGTTGATTTTTCAGAACTGGATAATTTACAAGATAAACTCAAAATAACTCAACAAAATTATGAATATTTTTTGCGTAATTTTTTAATTGAAATGGCTAATAGGGTTATTGCTAAAACGAAACCTAGAACTCCAAAAGATACAGGATCCTTGCGAGGAGCATGGCAATTAGGTAGGATTACGAACAACGGTAAAATGCTTGAGATTGAAATAAATAACTCTACTGAATATGCGACTGAAATTGAATATGGTCATAGGATTGTTAGGAATAATGTAGAGGTCGGATATTATAATGGGCGTTTTATGCTTAAAGTTTCCATTGATGAAGTTAATAGGCAAATGCCGGCTAGGTATAAGAAAGCATTTGAAAGTTTTTGCAGAGGGAAGGGTTTAGATGTTAATTGATAGCGAAGATGTAAAACAGGCAATCACTCAAAGACTTCTTGAATTGTTCCCTGATGTTGCGGTTTACAAAGAAGCAAAAACAAATGTTGTTTATCCTCATTTTTTCGTCTATCAAATAAATGTTTCTAGTGAAGAAGAACGAAAAGATTATTTTTTGCTTCATTATTCAATGGAAATAAGATACAGGGTCGCTAGTGATTCTAGTACAGATTTAAAATTAGAACAAAATTTAGACAATATGGGTTTAAAACTTTTGCAAGGTTTTAATATAATTGATTTTGAAGATGAGAAGGTTAGATGTAAAGAGAAAAGCATTGAAAAAGTTGACGGGGTGCTACATTTCTTTTTTACAATCGACATTCTTACGAAATATGTTTCTGGTGAAGAAACAATAAAACAAAACAAACTTAATTTGGAGGTCAAATTAAATGGCTGACAAGTATAATACAGTTACTGAAACTGTAACCGCTATCCAGTTTACATTTGATAATCTGAAACCTATTTATTTGTGGCTAGGATATACCGATGTTACATATTTCGTTAAAAATAGAACTTTGAGCGGAATTGTTACTGGTAAAAATGATGAAAAACTTTCAGTGCAGAAAAACAATTATATTGTTAAGGATTCATCGGGAAACATAACTATATGGATTGCTGATGATTTTAATAAAAAATTCGTTAAAGTGGAGGAATAAAATATGGCAGGTGGGACTTGGACTAGTCAAAACAAAGTAAGACCTGGTGCTTATATTAATTTCAAGGCGGTTCCTAAATCATCTATGACAGTAGGTGATAGGGGAATAGTTGCTCTCGCATTGCCTTTGAATTGGGGTGCTGGTGGAAAATTAATCGAAGTTCTTTCAAGTGATTTACTTGACGGAACGAGTAAGAAACTTGTAGGATTTACGGCATTTGATAGTGAATCAAAATTGCTTGCTGGTGCATTATCTTATTGTTATAAAGCCCTCGTGTATCGTACAAATGACGGTGGCGATAAAGCAACCGCAACAATAGGAAAGATTATAGCAACAGCAAAATATTCAGGTACACTAGGCAATGAAATTATTATAACCATAAGCCAAAATGAAACGACTAATTTATGGACTGTAATAACATACTTGAACGGTGAAACTGTAGATAAACAAATCATATCTACGGAAAACGACCTTGAATCAAATGATTATGTTGATTTTACTCTTGCTGAAGAAGGTGCACTCGAACCAACTGCTGGAACTGCTCTTGCTGGCGGAACAAACGGAGATGTAGTAAGTAGTAGTACTTATGGTTCATTCATGGCTTTATTAGCAAAAGCAAAATGGCAGACAATGGCTTGTATTAGTTCTGACGCAACAATAAAATCTGCGGTTCAGTCATTTATAAAGCAATGTAGAGATGATGAGGGAAGGTATGTTCAGGGTGTAATTGCTGACTATGACGGAGCCGATTATGAAGGCATTATTAACTCTGTGAGTGGTGCAGTTATTGACGGAAACACTTTTACAAAAGAAGAATTCACTGTTATTGTAGCAGGATTAACGGCTGGGGCTAACTTTAACGAAAGTAATACTGCTAGAAAAATTACAGGAGCAACTTCTATAATTGGTGAACTTTCGGACAGTGAAATTAAAACTGCTCTTAGTAATGGAAAATTCCTACTTTCAACATCGGCAGGCGGTGATATTAAAGTAGAGCAGGACATTAACTCACTTCATACTTATACATCTGACCGCAATTATAATTTTAGCAAAAACCGTGTAATCCGAACACTTGATGAAATTGGAACAACTGTTAAAACTACATGGGAAACTTCTTACATGGGTAAAGTTGATAACAATGAAATAGGTAGAGGATTATTCAAAGCTGATTTAATTCAGTATGGTAATGAACTTCAAAGACTTGCTGGAATACAAGAGTTTGAAGGAGCTGACGACATAGACGTTTCACAAGGCAATGATTTGGATTCCGTGCTTGTTACATGGTATGTCAAACCGGTAGATAGCATGGAAAAATTGTACATGACTTGTAATGTCAATTCTTAAAAGGGGGATATAAATGGCAACATCTGTTGACGGTTGGAAATTTATGAAAGCAGAGGACGCAATTTCAGGAAAAGAAGGTGCGTTATATGCTACAATAGACGGTGAAACTATACAAGTTGCTGAATGCAAAAATATTTCTGCAAAGATAACTAAAAACAAAGCTGAATTTAAAGCACTCGGTTATCGTGGGACACAGCATAAAGCAACAGGCTGGAGTGGTGCAGGTACACTTACGATTCATTACGCAACTTCACGGTTTGCAAAAATGATGATTGACTATGCGAAGTCAGGAAAAGACCAATACTTCATTTTGCAGATTGTAAACCTTGACCCTACAAGCCGTATAGGCAAGCAAGTTGTAAACTTATATGATGTAAACATTGATGATTCTGAAATTGCTAAACTTGATACGGATTCAGATTTTCTTGACCAGTCAATGAACTTTACATTTAGCGATGTGGAAATGACAGATTCATTTTCACCCATAAATTCATAGCACTTTATTTTTAATCCTAGTTAGTATATAATTACTAACTAGGAATTAATTCATTTTATTCAGGAGGATTTATAAAATGAGTAAGTTAGACGATTTTCTTAATTTGAGCGATGTTTGCGACATTAAAAAAACAATTACTGTAAACGTTAATGGTAAAAGTTTTGAACTACTTATCCGTGCCATAACTGAAAGCGAGCATAAAGAATTTCAAAGACGTTCAAACACTATCAATAAAAACAAGATAAATTTTGATAGTGCAAAATACGCTAATCTTTTACTTGATGCGTGTATAGTCGAACCTAATTTTAGGGATTCTGAATTCCTTAAAAAAGTTAATTGTATCTCTTCAACGGAATTTATAAATAAAAAATTTCCAGCAGGAGTAGTTGCTGAAATATCTGATGAAATACAGAAACTTAGCGGTTTTGAATCTTATGATATGGAGATTGAAAACGCAAAAAACTAATTAAAGAGGACGGTGAATCAGTTTATTGTATGTACACCGTTCTCAATTTCCATTGGACACCCAATCAATTTAATAACTTAAACCGAAAAGAAAAGGCTTTTGTTATGGCTTGTATTGATGAGAGGGTAAAAGCGGAAAACACAACGTAAAAAAAGGGGAATGATTCCTATGGCAAAAATAACCACTATTTTTGGGTTCAGAGATGATATTACACCTGGACTTAAAAAAGTAAAATCAGAAGTTAATTCGCTTTCAAATGAATTTTCAAATATGGCTATGACTGCCATGGGAATTTCTTCAATTTCACAAATTGCAGATACAATAATAAACAAATTTCACGAATTATCGCAAAGTATAAACGAATGTATAAGCGCATATCAATATCAATCCGAACAAGAATTAAAACTTGAAACAATTATGAAACAGAGAATGAACGCTAGTGCAAAGGAAATACAATCTATAAAAGATTTAGCGTCAGCACAAGGTGAATTAGGTATATATGGCGATGAAATAATTTTACAAGGTGCTCAGGAACTTGCTTCTTTTACTTCTAACACAGAGGCAATAAAAACACTTATACCAGCAATGAATAATTTGATTGCACAACAATATGGATTTTCAGCTAATGGTCATAATTTTCAACAAACCGCTGACATGATGGGAAAAGTATTGAGCGGTCAAACTGGTGCATTGTCAAGAATGGGTTATGTTTTTAGCGAAGAAGAAAAACAGATGCTCAAAACGGGAAATGAAATGGAAAGGGCATCGACCCTTGCTAAAATTATTACGGACAATGTAGGTGAAATGAACGAAGCATTAAGACAAACTAGTGCTGGTAATATTCAATATATGAATAATACTATAGGCGACTTAAAAGAACAGTTAGGTCAAGCTATCATGCCTTTTAAAGCAATGTTCACACTTGCTACAGGCCAATGGAAAATAAGTTTTTATAAGGGAATCATTAATGCGTTAAATTATCTCAATAATCACCCTATAGTAAGAGCGTTGCTTAAAGGTTTAGTTGTAGGTGCTATAATTGGTATAGCTGGAGTTATCGCTAGTATATTATTACCTATGCTTGGTGGCGTTATAGCAAGTCTTGTAACAATAAATGCATTAAATCCAATAGGGTGGCTAGGATTGGCTGTAGGTGGTATAACCGCCTTAGCTATTGGCATAAATGATATAGCAGATAGGGGCAATGATGCAATCGAATCTCTTAATGGTGTGAAAACAAATGTTAAAGACATTGAAGAAGCATGGAAACAAGCTCGTAATGTAATTTTCAACGGTACAAGTGAAGACCATAGCGATTATGAAAAAATGATAAATTCGTATTCTGTGGGCTTACAAAAAGCAGCCATGGAAATAAATAAAATCTATGATAAAACTTATGGATTAACTGGTGAAAAAATTGATTGGAAAAAAGGGGGTAGTCTAGACCCCAAAAACATTCTTAGCGAAGTTGATTTACAATACGTGAAAGAATTAAAAGCACAATATGATGACTTTAATAATAAAATGACACTATATAATAACGCATTAAAACAAAGAAACGATTTACTTGAAAAACAAGCAAAGATTCAAGAAGAAATAAACAAGAGTAATGAAAAATATAAAGATACTCTTGAACAGATACACAATGAATATCTACAAACGGATATTGGTAAAGATAAAGCACTTGAAGAAAAATTAAAGGAGTATGAACAAATATACAAACAGGGATATATGAAAGTAGCTAAAGAGGGAATGTACGGTGAACTCATATACACCCAGAAAGGTCTCACTACTCAAGAAAAAACTGAATTAGGAATAGTAATTGATGAATTAAGAAATAAATTAAAGAAGGGTAAAGGTGGAGCATTAAAAGTATCAGACGATGAATTGCTAAACATTGCGGACGACTATAGGGAATTACTTTCCAAACGTGCCACTGAAAGATTTAATTTGCAATATAAGAGTGTAACACCTGCACTTAACATAAATCACATGGACGTACATCAAGAAGCAGACGTTGACGCAGTCATTGGACAGTTTACCAATAGTTTTATGGAAAACGCAGGCTCAAGTTTAAGGAGTGCGAATTAAAATGAATACATATATACAAGATGTAGCTATACCGATATACATAAGTTTAAAATACGACAATTATTTTCTCAAGTTTCCTATAAATCCTGAAAGTTTACGCAAAGACATTCCTTCAAATTCAACCACTGAAGAAATTGAGGGAATAGGACAAATAAGCGTTCCTAAAAAACCTAATCTTGCAAGAATAACTATTGAATCGTTTTTTTGGCAAGAAGTTAATCTAACACCTTCTTTTATGTATGTAACGTGGCTTGAAAGGTGGCAAAAAAGCGGAAAGCCAGCAACTTTAATTGTAACAAGATTAAATTATTCTATGCAAGTAACTTGTGAAAACTTTTCTCACTGGATAAATGCAGGTGAAGAAGAAGACATATATTTTTCACTTGAAATGCAAGAATATAGACCGCATAGAGCAAAAAAATTAAAATCAGAAGATAATTTGACGCTATTACAAAAAATAACAGATATAGTTGAAACAAACGTTCCTCCGATTTTAGTTGACATTCCTAAACCTACTAGAATGTCTATAAATAAAAAATCGTTCACTACTCCTTATGTATTAGGGGAATTGGAAACACTTTCATCTATAACTAAAAAAATAACAAGTTCAACTACAGATTGGAAAATGTTATACGATGAAAATAAAGAGATACTAGGTGATGTGTTTGAACAAAGTATAAAAATACCTAGTGGGACGGAATTGAAATTACCTGATAGTTGGATAAATAATTCAAGTTATAATATAATTAGGAGTACAACATGAGCCTTACTATACATATATACAATAGTCATAGTGAAAGCAACGAAGGTTATGATGTCTCCGAACTTGCTCATAATATAGAGCATACAACTTCTTTAATGGGTCAACCTGGAAAATTAACTTTTGTACTTGAAAAAGATAGTGACCCTAATAGCGAATTTCAAATAAGTGTAGGTGATTTAATTAAATTTTGGCATACTGATAGCGAAACAGAAACTGAAACACCTATATTTATGGGAAACATATTCACTATAGGAACTGACATAACGGACGCTTATAGGGTAGTGGCCTATGATCAGATGAGATATTTACAAAATCATGACAATCTTCTTATTTCAGATATGACATTAGAAGACGTTTTTAATAAGATTTGCACCGCTTGTGAATTTCCAAATAAAATAACTTGTGACCTAGATAATAGCATAAAAATAAAAAAGAAATTTTTTGAGGATGCCTCTTATTTTGATATTCTTCAGTATGCTATAGATTATACTAATTCATATTGTACTACAAAGAAGTCGGACACAAGCTCATTAAAGGTTGGCGATGAAGTAATATATTCAGGTGGTAAAAGTTATGAAAGCCCCACTGCCTCAAATCCAGCTACACTTAATAGAACTAGTGGTAAAGCAAAAATAACAGTAATTTCTAATAACGGAAAGCACAAATATCATATTCAAGGAATAACTAGTAATGTTTATGGGTGGGTTGATTCTAGTACAATAAGCGTAGAATCTGAATCGGATAATGATTTTGATTATAAGTTTTATTATATAAAAGATAATTTTGGAACTCTCGAATTACACGAACTTAAAAACGATTATAAAAAACAAGCAAACCCTTTAATAATAGGTGACGAATCTTTATTAACCGGCTATAATTATGAAGTTGATATTGATAGAAACACTTTTAACGAATTTTATTTTCTGTATAGTCCAAAAAATAAAGATAGTAATAACACCAATACTAATGAACAAGTGAAGGAAAAAACACTTATAGGTGCTATTCAAGCAGGAACTAAAATCAGTAAAACAAACACTAATCTTGATGATACATCGGTGGGTGAGGACACTATTTCCAAATGGGGTAAGTTAAGAAAAATGGTGACCGTAAAAGATATAAGCGACAAAAATCTACTTGCCGAATATATGAAAATGAACGTTGAAATTTTCAATAAGCCCTCAAGAAGCATAAGAATTTCAGCTTTAGGTTATGACGGAATAACTGCTGGAACAGGATTTAATTTCAGACTTAACAAATTAAATATTGATTATCCAGTATATGTTTTATCTGCTACACATCATTATAACGCTACACATCATACAATGGATTTATCAATTAATACTAATCTTAGTATGGAGGTGTTCTGTTGAGTGATATTAATATGATAGATTTTATAAATACTTTAAAAGAAATAACTACACCTAAAAAAACAAACAATATGATTTTCGGTGAAGTTACGAGTATTGACCCTCTTAAAATTCCAGTGGACTTTTGAAACAGCCATACTCTCCTCC
>CALAVA010000360.1 GCA_937892025.1 uncultured Bacteroidales bacterium | reverse complement strand
ATAAAATAGCGTATTGATTTTAGCGTGTTATTTGGGTAAATTCTTGCTGTTTGGGTACGCGTTGGCTTCCATATATTGTTCTAAAAGTTTTACAACGTATTTTCCAAAGACATCAAATTCGATATTTACTTTTGTTCCAATCTTAAAATTGTGAAAATTAGTTACTTTTTGGGTATAAGGAATAATGGCAACAGAAAACATTCCTTGCGATGAATCAACAACTGTCAAACTAACTCCATTGACAGAAATAGAGCCTTTGGGAACGGTAATGTTTTCTTTTTGTGGTTCATATTCAAAATAATATCTCCAACTGCCGTTTTCGTCCACAATTTTTGTACAAGTAGCCGTTTGGTCAACATGTCCTTGCACAATATGTCCATCAAAACGTCCGTCCATTTTCATACTTCGTTCCAAGTTGATTTCATAGCCGATTTCCCATGTGGATAAATTTGTTTTAAGCATAGTTTCCAACATGGCGGTAACAACATATTGTTTTTTTTCTCTATCCACTTTTACAACTGTTAAACAGCACCCATCATGACTCATACTTTGGTCTATGGAGAGTTCGTCAGCAAAATCTACTTCTACAACAAAATGAACATTGGTGTTGTCTTTGATAATGTCAATAACTTTTCCTGTTTTTTCTACAATTCCTGTAAACATAATATTTATTTTTTTATTTTTTATCTTTTATCTTGCAAGTGTAATAGACCCCGTTATGGTTCGAGAAACAATACCTTTTAGTGTATATTCATTAACAACACATACATAATAATACACTCCATCAGAGCAAGTTTTTTTTGTTTGTTGATTTATACCCGTCCAATTGATGTTGGGGTCATCGGTTTCAAAGACAATATTTCCCCAGCGATTATAGATGGTAATAGTTGCACTTTCTACAAAATCAAAATCGTATGGAGTGAAAACATCATTAATGCCATCTCCATTAGGGGTGAAAATATTGGGTAATTTATAGTTGTCGCACATGTCTGTTCCAAAACAAGTGATGTTACAATTGTCGCATTCGTTGCCATTGGTATCTATTGCCGTAACCATCCAACAGCCTATGACAGAAGTCGGATTGGGCAATTGATAAGAAACGATGTTAGCAGGAACACTATCATAGACTTCAAAATCAGAATTATAGTCCGGTTTATAGTAAATATAAAATTGTGCAATATCATTATCTTGACATGTATCTACAGACCATTGTAAATCTATTGATTTGCAGTCTGTTTGCCCTGCCAATATAGGACAACAAGGTGCTTGACCATCAAAAGGAAAAGCGTTTGTTTCTTGAGAAAGATTAAGCAATGGTCTAAAAATGCTTGTATCTGCATATTGTCCCCAAGATTGTATTAAATACGTGTATTTTTGCCCATTTTGTAAACCCGTATCCATATAATAATTTTCTGAAACACAATTTATAGAGTCAAAAGTGGTGGATTGTTCATTGTATCTGTAAATTGTATATTGATAATTATCCCACATGACGGACTCATTCCAAGAAAGCAAAATGGAAGTATTATAAGGTATTGCTTGCAGATAAATGGATGAAGATATTTCAGATTCTCCCATACATATTTTCCCCATTTGACAATCAAACATTTTGACACGATAAAAAAAGATGTTTTCTTCTGTGTTTTGTGATAAGTGGGTGTAATTGAATTGCCCATCAGGAAAACTATCCAATAATGAAAAAGAATTTGTATCATTGATACTTTCATATAATTCAAATTGATAAGGTCCTTTGTATTGTATGGTGTCAATATCGGCGGGTTTTATCCAAGTAATATCTATTTTTCCACTATTTTTATCTGTTGCGTTTATACTTATTTTAGAAATGATAGGTTTTGTTTGTGGCAACATGGCACAGGCTTCGTTAGAGGCATAACTTTCACTTCTGTCAGACAATTGTGCGGTAATCAAATAACAATATTCTGTAGCTTGATTTAATCCTTGTTGGTTATTGTCATCGACAAAAGAAGTTTGAGATACAGGTACAGAGGCAATCAATTGATAGCCTGTATAATCTGGCACTCCTGTTTGACAATGGTCTGGGACAAAGCCTGAGGGACTTTTTCTGCGATAGATGAGATACTTTTGAACATATTGATAACAAGGAGAATGATTCCACGAAAGGGCAATCGAATTTTGCAAAGGCATAGCCTGCAAATCTATCGGGGCAGGACAAACGATACTAATACTAATTGTTTGTTGTTTTACTAAATGAATAGGAGTTCCATTGTCCATGGCTTTGAAAATAACAAAATAAGGCTGTTTTCTTGCCTGACTGCAATCGGTTTGCCAAACAAAAGTGTCAGAAACAGTGCCATAACCATAGACCGTATCAAAAACAGCAGGAGAAATAGCGGTTTTCAATGGCTCTCCTATACCTGTAAGGGTGATTAGTTGAGAGATTGTGTCTTGAGCGGTAACAAGAAACGAAAGTAAGGTACCAGCCTCAACGCAAGTATCTGATATTGTGTATATTTCTGGCGGTTTGTTGTTGCAGGCGGTTATTTCTATCTGCATGTCTCGAATGATAGAACTAATTTTTATGCCATTGCGATATTCTTCTATAAGAATGGCAATATTATATTCTCCTTGCATCATTGGACAATCCCACACAAAATCTCCTGTTCGTGGGTCTATGGAGATACTATTGCTTGTCAAGGGAAGGCTATAACCCGGTATGACAAGTCCATTATATCCTCGGCAATCTACCAATGAAAAGACCAAACTATCTCCATCGGGGTCTATGGCTACAGGATTGTGGTAAAAAACTTCCCCAACACAGCCGACATCAATAGGGGGATTGTGCAAAATAGGAGAATTATTTGAAATGAGAAAACTATTGATAGTAATAATAGTTTCCACATAAAAGGGAATGTTTACAGAATTGGGAATATTGAGAATCCCTTGATTCCGATTTTCATCTTCAACAGAAACAATGTAACTACCAGAAGCAGGAAAAGTGTGTATAGCAACATAGGTGTTTTTATTGATTTCATTACCTAAATATGTTTTTGATGTCCGAGCGACAAGGTTTGATGTGCCATCGCCCCATTTAAACTCCAATTCAGGACGGTCTGCTAAACTGATAGAATAGGTATAGGTCAGTAGCGTAAATTCGTAGGTCGTTCCACTGATATGTTTATAGGTGATTTCACCAGCACGCTCATGCGTAGCAAAAGCAAGCACTCTACAAAAGAGTAATAAAATGATAAAAATGACTTTTGTGTTTTGCATTATTCTATTATTCTCTTAACGAGTGAATATTCCGTTTTTATATAAAAATACAAAGATAATCAATTTTTTTTGGTTTTATGCCAGCGGAAAAGAGATTTTTTTACTTT
>CALAVA010000359.1 GCA_937892025.1 uncultured Bacteroidales bacterium | reverse complement strand
AATAATATAAATATTCTTTTATCTGTATCCATATTGTTTTGAAAAATGTTTTTTTTTTTGTAAAAATTTTTGCCTAAAAATATTACATTTCTTTTTGGTTGTCCAAATAGTTGGAATATTCTTTAAAAAAGTCATGCTGGAGTATTTGGCTGATTTTGAGTAGTAAATCGGTGTATATATATTCGTTGCGGAAAATTTTGTACATGTGTTCTCTTGAATAGCCGATTTGTGCAGACAACCATGTAATACTCCTACCTTGATGTTTCAATTCAGATTTAATTAAGTGTCCTATATGTGGTTTATTGTCCATATTACTATATTGTTACTATAAAATATAAAATTACAATAAAAAATGTCGTAATGGCCTAAAATTCTGTAATCTATTACACTCAATTTTTGCTTTTAAATGTCATCAATTTTTTGTTCAAAAAACATAACATTTCTTTTTTGTTGATGTAAATAGTTAGAATAATATTTAAAGAAATCGTGTTTTAGAATTAGACTAATTTTTAAGAGTGTATCGGTGTATATATATTCGTTACGGAAAATCTTGTACATGTGTTCTCTTGAATAGCCGATTTGTGCAGACAACCATGTTGTGCTTTTGCCTTGTTTTTTTAACTCCGCTTGGATTAAATGTCCGATATGTGGTTTGTTGTTCATAATTGTTGTGCTTTTGTGGTTATATGTACTGTGTTTTATTTAAATATGCACCGTATCAATTTGTTACTAAAGTATTTTTTATCTAATATTTGAGGTATATGATGTCGGTGATGGTTAAATTTTCTTGACTGAATTTGCTCCCCGGATATTTTCCTCTATCCATATTGAGCCATATAATATTTTCATCTTTGTTATCTACGTGATAGTGAATGTCTGAATCTTTTGTTTCTTGGCTAAAGAATGTACGTAACAAGAAACAAGCGGTGTCAAAATTTTCTTTTTCTATTTTTAATTCAGGGAATGCGTGGTTGTTTGTCAATACAATTCGTGCTTCTCCTCCTATTGCTTGTACACAAGAAGCGAGAAGTATAGCATAATCATCACAATCTCCTTTTAAGGTGTTGATACTTTCACTGGCCTTTGCAAAATATTCTTCACCTTTAGGGTCGCAAACATAATCCCATTTTTCGTTGGTATATTTGAAAAGAGAAAAAACTTGTATAATGGTTTTATAGGGTAGTTTTTGATACAATTCATTAACAATTTCCATATATTTTATTTGTGAAGCAAAGTTTTCTTTAACTGCTTTTAATTGAGATAGATGTTGATTGTTTTTGTTAGAGGTGTATGTAAAATGCAAAATAGAATAGTCTTCCACATTTTTTTGTAGTTTGTTAATGGCTTCTTCGTATTGATTGAGTGTATCATAATATTTACGAATATGTTTATTTAGACCATTTTCTCCAATGAGTGGTATTATTGTAGTGTTGATGTTCAGAGTCAAAGAAGAGGTGTGATGGAGAGCAAAGTTTCTTACAGACGAATCACGATAATTACAAGCCATACGGATTTCGTCATTTCTTGTCATTTTGGGTGAGTTGATGGTCTTATTCATTGTTATTGTTTTGTTGTTGATGCCCTTATCGATATGTGAAACTTTGTTGTTTGGTTGAAATATCATGGTTAGATAGGTTTCACCTGCTTCTTTCCAACCCCAACCATTGGTAATGCTACCATAACTGAAAATAACAACATAGGCAACCATTATGCCGATAAATAGATATTTATAATTGTATACAATGATAAATATCAGTGTAAAAACGATGAAAGCTAATAACCATCTGTCTATATTCAAATACCAATTTAGATGGGGTACAAACTCGGACAAGAAAGAGAAAATGGGTAAAGTGATTATTAAACTGATGAGCCAGATAAATATATTATTTTTTTTGCGACCCGTGTTTGTTTTTTGTTTTTGTTCTCTTGTTAGAACTTCATTCTCTGTGTTTTGAATATTTTTAGCCATAACTTTAAAGATTTAAATGATTATTTTCTGATGCAAAATTAGAAGCAAAAAAAATCCCGACAAGCGATTTTGTCGGGATTAGTACGAAGTGTACTTACTTATGTATCAAACCTTATTTTGGCTGTATCAATGCTCATTTTTGAAGGTAATAAAAGTTCTATTTGCTTGATAATTACGTTGCTTTGTCGCTATGGGTATTTGCTTTTGGTCTGCAGTTATAGCCCAACCTTGTGCTTCAGAGCCACCAACGAGATTGATAGCAGAAGTAACGCCGATGTTTGTTAAGGCTTGACTAAAATTATCTAATGTAATATGCTCTTGAGATTCTATAACGACAAGTTTCTCATTCCATATACACAAAGCCCTTCTTATGTTTGTGTTTTTGGGTTTGTGTTGTATTTGTATACCATTGATAACCAGTGGATATTGTCTAAAAAAATAGCCTTTTTTGGTTATAGCAGAATCTAAATAAGCTGTAGTGGTGGCTTGTCCAATGTGGATGTGATTGTCAAATATAGCACAATAGCCCATTTTTGAGTGTCCATTGGCCAATTGTTCCCCTTTGAAAACAAAATCTCCCAAAATATCTTGGTTATCTCCTCTAATATCAGCGGCTTGAGCCACTAAAACAAGGGTTTGGTCATTGCTGTCAATATTGTCGCTACCAACAATGAGTTCTATTTGGGCATTGTGTGGTGTATATATACGCATAGATAGTGCAAGTTTTTCAGAATCAAGTTCTTGTATTATTGTTATGGTCGTGTCGAGAATTGACACAATGGATTCTGCTTGCTTGTTTGTAGGTGAAATATTAAAAATAACGTTTTCTTCTGTGCCAATTTCTTCTATTTCTTCTTGGGTGAAAGTATCGGGTTTGTTTTTGGGGATAACAAAAATAATAATGTACAGCAAAGCAAGTATAGCAACAATTGTACAAATTATTAATAGTATTTTATTTCTTTTGTGTATTTTGTTCCAATCTTTGCCCAAAACTTCAATTTTATCATCTAATATATCGTTATTTTGTTGCTTTTTCATCTTATTTTTCAATTAATTCTTTCAATTCCTTTAGTTTTTCTTTGGATATATCTCCAATACACACATTGATATGCTCATCTCGTAAAACAAATCTGTGACGAGGTTTTTTGGATTCTACTTCAAAAATATTGTAATCTACACTTCTGCCATTATTGCCAACAGAAAGAATCAAATGCTGTTTGACGGTGTCTATTTTATAAATGTATGTTCTATTGATAATATGGCTTTTACCAATTCTGATAAGGTTGATACCTGTTTTTTTGAGTTGTTTTTTTATCAATTGTTCAATGGTACCTAATTGCAGACTTATTTGTTGTACTTCACCATTGGTGAGGTATAAGGTGGAATAATTGCCTTCTGCATGTATGTACAATATGTCATTGGAAGCAATTCGTAACAATTCTGTCCTTGTTAGGCTTAAAATTAAATGTTCATCATTCATAGTGAATGTTACTTGTAATTTTGTTGCAAAAGTAATAAAATTATGTTTATGATAGGGTAAAACAAAATGCTATTTTTTCTGCGTGCAAAATTCCTAATTTATAA
>CALAVA010000358.1 GCA_937892025.1 uncultured Bacteroidales bacterium | reverse complement strand
TTCTGTAAGCGGATACATAGTAACATTTTTCTCAGGCAACTATGCAACTTCAGCAAACACATACTTAGCAATAGACAGTGTTAACACAAAAATTGAAACGACTAACGAACATTTGGACAGCCTTTCCGGAAGTGTTATAGAGTTAAGTGGTAGTGTAAATAGTATAAAAGCAACAGCAGATAATGCATTGAATGAGTTTAAGTTAGAAACTGTTTCTAATCCAACAACAACACAAAGTGGTGCAAAGGCATCATATGTAAATGGTGGAGGTGCAACACTTGACTTGAGTGGACTTGTTATTGATTGTGGAGATTTTTAACAATTAAAAACATGTTAAAAAGAAAATGGGGAGTTTAACGCTCCCCATTTTTGTTTATTGATTTTTGTTTTGTTTCTTTTTTGTTCTTAATGCCTTTTTTCGGTCTTCTTCTTCTTTCTTATCTTGTTGAATTTTTGCCATAATTGTTGCGTTATAAAGTGCCGATTTAACGGCTTCATCGTTATTAATGCAATATCCAACTGGAATTAATACTGAATTACAGCCAACAATCAATTTTTCCTTTTCTGGGTCAAATGAAACTTGTTCCATTGCAAGTCTTAATGCCTTGAATTTATCGTCTTCACTTGCGTATGCGTGTCCTAGTGAATCAATTCCCTCGAAAAAGTCTTCATAACAAACAACGAATACAAGGTCTTCTTCTTTTGCTTTATATTTTGCAAAATCGTTTGCCTTAACTACTTTACAGACTTCTTTTGCTTTTTTTACATAAATAGGTTCAAATTTAACGCCATAAATATCAAGTCCAAGTTTGCTTGAAATCTCATTTACCATTTCAATGGTTTCTTCAGTAGCTTGACTATATTTCATACTAAAAATTGTTTATTAAAATGTTATTTTTATTATATTTAATATAATATACAAATCTTTTTTTAAAAAATCAACAATGGAGAAGAAAGAAAATTCAAAAAGAGGCAAAAAGAAAAAGGTAAAAAAGAAAAAAAGGCCAGTGGGAAGACCAAAAAAGAGAGGGCCTAAAAAGAAATACAGACGCAAGAAGAAGGTACTTAAAAAGAGAGGCGCAAAGCCATTGCCACCATTTTCTTATAAAATCATCTCATGTAAGAACGGAAAACAGAATAAGTTGGTCGGAAAATACAGAGACATAAAGGATGCCTATGCCGTTTTTGATGGCTTAAAAGAAGAAAATAAAAATGTTGTATTTCCAATGTCTTTTACTGGATGTGAAGAACTGAAAAATTCCATAGACGAGTATATATTAATTGGTAAAGATGAAAACAAAGAAAGTTCAATGTTGAGAAATGAATATGGTGTTCTTGTTGAACATAAAACAAATACTGATGGGTGGATTATATTGGACAAATTTAGGTATTTTAGAGAAGAAACATTTTGGGTGTGGGGTTATGATAACAAGAGAGATAGAAAAACATTCATGTGGGTGTTTGAAAATGCGCTGTTAAATGGGTTTGATAACCCATATGAGTATAAAAGGATTTGCACTTACAAAAACAAGGTTGTGATAAAATCAGATGACGGGTTTATTGATATTGTAATTTGTAAATCGCCAGAAGATTCAATTAGATTTTATAACTTGTTAGAAACATATTCAAAGAAAAACAAATTAAAACATACATTGTTTATCGGTGATTTCAGCAAAATGAGTAGACAAAGGAAGAGATTAGAAGAAGAATTAATTGAATTTACTGGCCTTTCTAAATATAAAATAAGAATGAAAAATAATAGTTTTTTTAATAAGAAATAATATGCTTTACGTGACTTATATTGATTTGGTAAATGATATTAGGTGTAACATATACAAAATACAAGAAAACGCCAAAAAAGGTGCTTTTTGTGGCGTTATTGGTGTTCCTAGAAGTGGTATGCTTCCTGCTGGTATAATATCACAATATTTGAATGTTGGATTATGCTCTTTGAATGAATTTTTGGAATATCAAATGGATGCGTTTTCTAATCACGGAAAAAGACTTTTAAATTTACCAAATACAGAAAAAAAACGAATACTTGTTGTTGAAGATACATGCTTTGACGGATATTCTTTATTGGAAACGAAAAATAAGTTAGAACAATTCAATGAAGTATATGAATTTGTTTTTATGGCTGTTTATCTTGAGGGTAAATGCGGAAAATATTTTCCTGATTTGTATTTAAGGGATGTTAGAAATAATGATGGGTTTATAAAAAATATTGTTCTGTATGAATGGAATATACTCCATCATCATTACCAAGATAAAGTTATATATGATTTGGATGGCGTTATTTTTGTTGAACCGCCAGATGAGAGAGATACACAAAGTTATGTTGAATATATAAAGAATCCAACTCCATTATTTATTCCGTCAACACAAGTACCTATAACAATATGTACATATAGGTTAAGGAAATATTATGATATAACGGTTGAATCATTGCATAATATTGGAATAGACAATCCAAATATTATAATGTATAATTCTGAAGAATATGAAGATAGAGTGGTTTCGCCATATGAATATAAATCTTACATGTATAAAAATTCAGAAGATAAACTTTTGTTTGTTGAAAGTGATGATTTTCAAGCAAGGAAGATATATGAAATAACGGGTAAGCCTGTATATTGTACGGATACTAATAAAATGTATTGCTAATTAGTGCAAGAAAGCCATCTGCTTTAGCTGTTGGATGAATTGCTTTAACATTGCGTTGCTGACAACGCCACTTGATGTATCAAGTGTGGCTAATAGGTATAACTTATTAACAAATACATATTCTTAATAAAAAAAGAGCCCAACGAATTCATTCGTGGGAGTATGTCAGCCTTTATTTTTATAATGAAAATAGATTTTTAATCCAACAAGTTTTCTTTTTTTCTTTTTCTGTGTTTTTTTGTTCTTTTTTAATTGTTTGTTGCTCAAACACTGATTTCATTTCTTTTCCGTATTGTTCCATTAATTTTTTTTGAAAGATTTCTTTATCTGCATTTATTGCAATTTCGCTTGCTTTCAAATCGCCTTTTAACCCGTTTAACTCTTTTTGTGTTAAAAAATTCATATTAATGTATTTCTATTGTGTCATTATCATTGTCAATTTCTTGCATTTGGTTTCCTTGTCCTAAATTTTCAAAGAAACTTTCAAAATTGTGTATTAGCCAAACAATTCCTGAAGTAAAGAAGCAGTCAAGAATTAGAGCAAGCCACCATAAACCAGTACCAGTCAGTAAAATATTAAATGGTGTAAATGCTACACTTTTAATTAAAAACCAATCAATAATGCTTAGAACCCAACCGAGGTTTGCAGGAAAGCACATCATACATTTGAACAATGAGCCAAAATGTTCTGAAATTCTTTCGGAAATATTTCTTATGTGTTCAAAAATTCTGAATGGGCCGCTACCGAATACCATCATATTTGAGAACCCGTAAGCGACTATACAATACAGAAATATAATAATCCAATTACTCATTACTTATTTCGTTTTCTTTTTTTTTATTTTTATCATCTTCTTGTTTTGATATAATTATTGGCTCTATACCTGCTTTATCATAATTAAACGTTAAGGTCCTTAATTCTTCAATAGAGACGTTTTCATCTTCAAATAACGCCTTGAGTTCTCCTGTCTTTTTTGAAAGCAACTGGGCCCTTTCTATGGCTTCTTTCATTCTTTCAATGTTATAATCAATTGCATCAAATATAACTTGCTCGCCAGTATCTATATCAGTGCAAAAATAATATTCGTCCATATTAGTTCCTTGACCAATGGTAACTTCAAATTTTTTCTCTAAATCTTCGTCAATAATCCATCCATGAGGAAATGAAACAACGACATATATAATTTGTGAGCCATCGTCAGTTGATGTTATTTGCATACCTCTGAAATATCTTGATATTTTTTTGATTCTATCTTTAATATCCATTATTTGTTTTTTTTTAGTAAATATAATAAATTTATGCAGTAAGGTCAATAAAAAAGACGGATTTTACGATTAACGCGCAAGAAAGCACACTGCTTTAGCTGTGGGATGAATTGCTTTAACATTGTGTTTACGTGTTCTTAATAAAAAAAAAGAACCCCACGAATTCATTCGTGGGTGTATGTCAGTCCGGCTAATTGTAATAGTATTTTAGGCTCTTTTTTTTCTTAATTTTTATTCATTATTGAATAATATTGAGAAAGACGAGCAATATTTAAATAGTGTTTTTCGTATTTCGTCTTTTGGCGGTACTTTGTCTTCTGATGTATAAACGACACCAATTACTCCAGAAGGATTATATGTACCGTACATCATAATTGCTGCCATGTAAACAACATTTTCATTTTTAAGCCTATAATATAATTCGGGGTCCAATGTTTCAAGATATTCAACAGGCTCTGCGTAGAAACTATTTTGATATAGTTCAGTTGCCCATGGGTATCTTGAAAGTCTGACGTTTTTGTACTCATTTTCCAGCCATTGATATGCTGATTTTGGCTCTGCATATGTAAGGTCAACATATAAGAATGGTAAACCTGCAAGATTAGAGCCTCCGTTATGTGTTTCAAGTATGTAAGCCCTATCAGCATTTAATTCTGCCTTTAATGATATTAAGTTTTGCCTAATTGTTGGTTCGTTGTTTAATCTTTTGATAACAGATTCTGTGTGTCGTTCATTAACAATTCTTTCAAATCTTTTTACAATACTTTCAGGATTAAAAACTGCTTGACCTGCAACTACAACAAGAAATAAAACCATTATTGTTATTAAAATGTTTTGCATTCCTGCTTTTTTTATGAAATTGAATAGTCTTTCAATCCATGAAATTGTGGTTTCCACATTGTTTTTTTTGTTTTCCATTTTTTATACCTTATTAATTTTTTATTTTTCTTGAATGGCACAATGTGGATTTAAATCCATATTCGGCTTCATTAATGCGTTGTTTGCTTGTTGTTTTTGTGTCTTCTGATTTGTATTCGTATAGATTTTTCATCCTGTTGAGAGTGTCGTTAAACCCTTGGCAGTTGTTATGTCCTATAATAACGCCTTTATTGTTTCTCCATTCGACTAAATATGTGTTGCCTGTTTTGTCTTTCATTTTGAATTGTTCACCTTCGTTTTTAAATTCATCAGGTATCTTTGAGAACATATGACCTTCGGTTAAGAATTCTGTTTTTTTGAAATAAATTGTCTTAATGTTTTTGTGTTCCATTAATCCTTGCGCTTTTGTTCCTAATTGCGCATTGTCAACACGTTGCATAAAATCATCATTGTATTCATTTTCTCCTGGCGCTGATTCATAAATCGTAAGTTGCCCGTAGATATCTTTAAATACTACATTGCCAACTCTTGTTATTTCTTTTCCGTGATAGCTATATCCACTTCCAAGTATTTGCCACATAAAAGGAAGAGATTCACAACTAATTTCATTCCACCAATACTTTAAATAGTCTTCTAAAGACATACCTTTTTCACTGGCTTCTTTTTCAAAGTTTTCAACGCTGTTATTCCACCATATATCATATTCTTTAACCATTCCTGGCTCTCCATATTCACCTTTGTCATCTTCTTCTTTATAGAAATCATCAAGTGAGCCATCGAAATTTTCTTGAATGATTCTCATTCTATTAATCATTTGCTTCATATCAAAGCCTTCTTTACTTTCATACATTTCCTCTTTATCAAAGATTTTATCATCCCATTCTCTTCCTTCAAGACCTGATTTTTTCTTTTCTTTGGAATTTTTATGCATTTCTTTACCTGCATTTTTGATACCATTGAAAATGTTTTTGTTGTCTGAGAAATCACCTGACTTACTGATTCCATTGTTTTTTTCCAATGAAGAAGTATATCCAAGTGCTTGGGCTTCTATTTCTTTTTTCTTTTCGTTGGAAATGTTTTCAGGATTATAGTCTAGAGTAGTACCATTTGTGTCTATTTTCTCGTATTTTGCACGGCTTACTCCCGTGTTTTCAAGGCCACCATCATAGTTTTTTGCTCTTTTTTTAGCATCGCTGTAAGCCTTGTCGTTAATGGACTTATTATCTTTTTCAACATTCGGGCCGAGAACTGGCTTGAATTCTTTTGAACTTTCCGCAATAAGCCTTTTTAAATCGCTCACTTTAAATATCTTTTCCATTTTATATTTTATTATTGCTTTTATTTCTTAATATGGGTAATATCCACCTCTTACACGTCCAATAACACCGGCATTGATATCAAATCCACGGCACATTCTTTGCATTAATAGTTTTGTCAGTTCTTCTGGATTCTTTTCTTTTTTTATCTTTTCATTTAAAGAATTGATATCCTTAATTGCTTGTGGGTCGAAACCGTTATTATATCTGTCTAAAGATGAATTCATTTTTTATGCCCTTTAAAACTTTTTTTCATTATATCTTGATGGTCCATTGCTTCTTCATAAAAATCTTCATCTCCGCCCATAGGAACATCATATTGGTAATTTCCGGCATTGCTTGTTGCAGTTGCTTCTTTTATATATTCTGCCTGTTCTTCTGTAATGTAAATTGTGTTTTTTCTTATTACATCACTTTTTCCTTTTTTTGCTTTAAATGGTGTTGTGTATTGACCGCTACTTTCTGAGTTTGTAGCACCGCCCATTCCTGCCGTTGTTCCTCCTTCAATAGCACCACATTCGCCATCTTCATTTATTTGGCTATATTCTGTTGGGCGTATTCCTTGATTATTAGCGATATTCATCACGTCTTTTTGGTATTCCAATAATGAAACATCTTTTAATACTTTTTTCAAACTTGATTTTATTTTCTTAGGGTCAGACCAAGAAGAAGTAAAATCTTCATTATGGAATAATGCTCTTGCTGCGTTTTTTGCCAATTCTACTGCATATGAGTATTTATCGTTAAATTGTATTTCGTCATCCTTGTATTTTTTAAGGAAGTCAACTAAAACGCCAAGGTGTGCCCATAAACTTTGTGGTTCGTTAAATTGTGCTGACATTGCATTATATACATTAGAGCATAACACGTTTAGTGAAATTCCTGCAAATTCAGATTGATAATCCAATGCAGAATCATTGTCTAATATATCATATCCCCATGCACCTTCTTCTAATGTGTTTGTGGAAGCAAAATTTTGTTCAAATAAATTGATATATAAGTTTCTCAATTTTTTCTTAAAATCTTTTCTTGGTATTTTGTATTTTACTTCAAAAGTATCTTTGTTACGTTTTCCATTGTCATCATATCCGTTATCTTTTATTCTTTTGCTTCTTATGACAATTGCGCTGTATTCATCATTAGGGTCTGATTTTTTCAACAACATTTTTAATGCCGAAGGTGCGTCAATACCAAAGCCGTGCAAGAAATCGTCAGTATCAGCTTTTAATGGCTCTTTTAACAATTTCTTCATATAATCTTTCATATGTTCAATGAAAGCGTATCGTGTCATCTTTGGCTCATTCATAATTATCCCCTTTTTATTTCATCTTCGTAAAAATTACGGCGTTGCCATAATGTTCTGAATAAAGTATTAACAGAAGAAGCAACAAGTTCCCTCACTTTTTTTTCCATATCACGCTTAATGCTGCTGTCGTTTTTGAGGGCATCCTTTACTGCTGAAACAATGTCTGATTTGCTAATGTTGTTTTCTTCAAGTATTTGATTAACAACAATAGCATTCATCATTTCTTCACTTATTATTACTTTTTTTGACATAGTGTAGCCATTTTTATTCACATATAAATAGTATAAAACAAATAAAAAGCCACCGTTTTGGTGGCTTTCACTATATATTTAGTTGCTCAGACTACTCCCACAGTTAAAACTGTCGGGTTCTTTGGGGCAAGCACTTTAGTGCTTTTTGGGAAGCACAGCCTATTGACTTACTTTAACTCCGTGATTTTCAGGCTTTTATTCTTGTCTTTCTGAGGTAATTTTTGGCATCCGAACACCGAAGTGTGAGTTACCATTCCAGCCAACAAGAGAGGTTCCTTATCCCTTTGTGAACTTAAAGTGTGAGATGACTAATGTAAATATACAAAAAATTTTTCAAAAAACTAAAATTTAAATACTCATGCTTTCATCCAACCATTAAAATGGTGTGTTTTACCGCAGGAAAATCATAATTTATAGGATTGAATATGGTTCGCATGGTTTGTTAAATAAATGTGACTTTATTAAGTGTGGAAAAGTTATTAATTTATCAGTGCCATGACTAAACCAAGAAAATTCATTATTACTAATTATTGTACTTTTTAATGGCAAAATTTTAGTGTCGGAAAAATATTTGTTTAACACAAATGATGAAATTGTTTGGTTTGGTCTTTCACATGATTTTTTATCATTTGATAAAAATTTTAATAATGAATACGTTATTCTATTCCAATCATTATTCATTTTTGTGTTTTTTTGTATTGATAATCCACCACAATAAAGTCCGTGGTAGTTGAAAACATCGAAATTCTGTTTAGTTAAAAACCCTAAGCATTTTTTTGCCTGTTCCAACGGGTATTTACGATTTTCTATCCAACAAACATATTCTTCAAATAAAGTGTCTCTATGTGCCGGCAATAAAACGGCTGCTTCATAGTTTTCATTAATGAGTTTTTCTATCATTGGAGTTAAGTCAACATTAATTGAAAGTGAAGCGTCCATTTTAACGCATATATCGCTTTTTACAAATCTAAATGGGTTGTATCTGATTTTTGAACAGATATCCCAAATATCTTCATCGTCATTAAATTCAATATATTTTATTGTCCAAGTGTTAGAGGTAATTGATTTATCATTAGTTAAATATACATATTCGGCTAATGGATTAATTACAGATTCGTCTAAATCCCTAAACTTGTCATAAGAATTTATGTTATAACAAAGTACACTAAATAACGGCTTGTTCATTATGATTAATGGTTTACGATGTTATGATTCTCTAATGTGATTTGCCATTTGTTCAAGCGTTGATGATTCCATATTCCATTGTTCTTTCCAATTTTGATAGAACCCGTAGAGTTTGTTAAGAATTTCAAGGTTCTTGTCATTGAGAAGAAGGCCGTTTGTTGTTAGGAAGCATCCATCACCGGTGTTTGTTCTTAACTTAAATTGGAATTTAAGATTATTAAGGCACGGAATTACACCACTGAAAATAAGGTTGTTTTCATTTGGCATATAAATTAAAGGTGATTCGCTAACATTGTTCACATCAGGCTTTGAGAATTGTGCTCCGCTTTCAACAGATGTTCTGAATTGTTGTATTTGATTTGTCAACGTGTTCTGTCCGAACATTGGGTCATCTGTAATTGCAATTCCATCAGATGCTGTTTGCTTTTCGTTCTCTTCTTTTAGAAGTGATTTACTACGAATGCTTGATTCTTCTATTTTTCTGATTTTATCAAGCATATCTCTTGTATAGTCAATGTTTTCAGTTTTTTTAGCCATAGTTAAATATCATATCCCATACCGTTCCACCAAGAAGTTACGCTACCAATTCTTTTATGTGGGGAACTTATTATTTTTTCAGTTTGTTTCTTTAATGCCTCTGTTCTTTTGATTTCTTCTTCAATTATTTTTTGGGCATTTTCTGGATTTTGTTCTAATTTTTTGTTAAAGTCCTTTTTTGAATCTTCAAACTCAGATATTTTTTTTGATGTTTCTTTTAATTCTTCAACGGCTTTTTTTATTTCTTCTTGAATTTCTTCTGTGTTAGAAATCTCAATTTCAGTATCTACGTCATTCATTGATTGTGTGATTTCATCAATGCTTTCGTTCAATTCAGATATGTCTTGTACATTTTCTTTAATTTCAGTTTCATTTTCTATGTTTTGTTCCACTTTTTTAGTGGCTATTTTTTTCTTTTCTTTTGTTTTAGAATCTTCTTTTTTAATTTGTTTTGCCATAGATTACATTTTATAATAAATATAATGATACTTTAAATATTATCAATAAAAAAGGTGACCATTTGGCCACCTTTATTTTATATTTTCTGAAGTTATTGAGTTTTTAAGGGCTTCTGTTCTTAGTTTTTTTAGAGCCCCTTCTTTTATTTGTCTGATTCTTTCTTTTGTTAATCCCAATTCGTTCCCTATTTCTTCCAATGTCATTTCTTCAGAAGAGTCAAATCCGAAATAGTGTAATATTACATCTTTTTCACGTTCAGTTAACACATTAAGTAATTTTGATACAATGAAAGAATTGTCCATCATATTAATGCTGTTGAAATTAAATGATTCAACATATTTTTCTGGCTCAAGCAATTCATCGTCAGAATCGGAATTGTTTTCTTCTTCAATGTTGTTTGATTGGGTTAATTCATCACCTTTTAAAATGTTTCGTTTTTTTAGTGCTTCTAATATTGTTTGGCGAATCCACCATACAGAATAACTTATTGTCTTAAAATCTTTTGTATAGTCGAATTTTTCCATTGCTTTCATAAGCCCTAAATTTCCTTCGGCAATCAAATCGGAGTATGATAAGCCCATACCAATGTAAGGCTTTGCT
This sequence comes from uncultured Bacteroidales bacterium, assembly GCA_937892025.1. GTDB lineage: Bacteria > Bacteroidota > Bacteroidia > Bacteroidales > WCHB1-69 > UBA1205. The sequence goes on along the minus strand of CALAVA010000358.1, from coordinate 12,803 downwards.
ACACTTGCAACAAATTTTAAATTTGATTTTATAATTTTGTCACGAGCTTTTAGGTCGTTTTCCAATTTATACTTTTCCCATAAAGATAATTCTTCTTCTTTTGTTAATGAGGAAAACTTGTTAATGTCATTAAAATAATCAATTGAACTTCTTTCAAAATCATTAATTATTTTCTTTTTCTTGCGCATTTAATCATATAAAATACCCTTTATTAATAGTTTGACTTAATACTTGAAATATTATCTGTCTTTTTAACCGTTACAATTTGTCCATGCCAATCAACAATTTCTGTCAGGTGTGTAATATGTAGTATGAATTCATAATATTCTGAAATTTTGTCATAAAGTTTCTTCATATCATCATAATTTTCTTTTGCAACAGTACCCAAAACTTCATCAAGCAAAATGAATGGCGGTCTTGAAAGTTTTGATAGTCTTCCGAGAATCACACGCAAAGCCAGTGATGCTTGTGTCTTTTCAAGTCCCGAAGCGGCAGAAAGCCTTGTAACAATACCATCTCTAATCAACAAGAAGTCAATGTCATTTTTCTCGTTCATAGTGATTTCAATTGTAAAATCTGATACATCGTTAAGAAGTCTATTCAATTCTCCATTAATGATTGGCAAGGTATTTCTTAATACCATTTTACTAATACCATCCTTTCCAATCATTTGTAAATAAAGTTTCCAATATTTTTCAGTTTTTCTTTCTTCATCAATTTTAACAATGAAACTCTTTTTTTGCGCAATTGATTCAACTATTCTTGCAATTTCCTTTTCGTTGCTTGAAATTGTTGTAACGGCTGTTTTTTTGATGTTTTCTTCTGTTCTTATGTTAGTGTCAATGACGTTAATCTGAGCATCAATTTCTCCATTTTTTGTAATAGCGTCTTTGCTCTTATTAACATCTTTTAACAATTTGTCTTGCTCTTTGTATTCAAGACGCATAGAAGTTATGTCAGACTTGATTGTTGCAATCTTTAATTCAATTTTTGATTTTTCTTGTGATTGCTTTCTTTTTTCTTCAATATCTGCAAGTAATTTTTCAACTTCATCAAGTCTTTTCTTGGCCTCTATACCTTCATTTGTGAACGATTGAATCTTCTTTTTATTTTCTTCGATAATTCCAGAATTATCAACATTATCCAATTTTCTTTTACAAGTTGGACAATATTCAGCCTTTTCCAAATTAATGTTTGTTTCTTTCAAGTGCTGAATGTTTGCTCTTAATTCTGAAGTCTTTGAAATAAGTTGTGACTTTTCAGTATTTAACTTTTTATAGTCTTCGTCTGAATAGTTAATGTCTTTATATTTTTCTAATTCTGAATTAAGATATTCAAGGTCTTTGTTTTTCTTCTTGCCTTCTTCAACAAGTTTTTTGATTTTGGCTTCAAGCGTTGTTACGTTAATTTTAAGAAGTGACGGGTCTACTTGTTGTTTTGATGACAGAAGAACGTCTCTTGTTTTTTGGTGCTCACCTATTTTTTTATCACATTCTTCAATGGTTGAATTATTTTTTGTGATTTCATTTGACAAAGTTTCTTTTGTTTCACAAAGTGTTTTGATTTCTTCTTCCAATTGCACCTTATTATATATGTCAGAGTAACGTCCAACAGAAATTTCTTTGTTCCACTTTTCTCTTGCCTTTACATCTTTGTCTTCTATGACAGAAAGGCCAATCCATCTTGAAAGAAGCCTTCCCTTTTCAGTTTCAGTTAATGAAATAAGGCTATCAAGGTCTTTTGCGTTTGCGCTGATAATCAAATCAAAATCACTTTCACTCCCCAATGCTTCTTTGATTATTGCACTTGTTTCTTTTGCAGAAGTACCTTGATGGTTTTCATCGGGCAAAAGTTCTTCACTACCATCACCTAATAATTTGTAGTATTCTACTTTATTGGTTACGGTTTTTGCCTTTTTACCTGCTGACGGACGTGTTAGTGTTCTTTTGATGATGTAATCTTCTCCGTCAATATTAATACAACCTTCAACAGAAAGTGTTCTTTCATATGGAAGATAGTTATTAAACAAATCAGATAATGTCTTTGCCTTGTTAGTGTTTGTTTTTCCAAATAGCAAAAAATGCAAAAGGTCATATGCAAATGTTGATTTACCGCTTTTATTTGCGGGTTCACCATTCAATAAGACCAATCCGTGTAATTTAGTAAAGTCAAAAAAGTTGTCAGGGCCATATGAAAGAAAATTACCCCATTTAACCCATTTAATTATGTAACTCTTACTTTTATTATATAATGTGTAGTCAATTAATGAATTAATTTGGCTATCAATCTTGACAATTTCATTAAAATCAATGTCTTCGATTTTTTTTTCAGCAATATATAATTTGAAAAGTTCTTGTTGGAACTTTGGGTCGTTAATATTTTGCACCGATTCTGAAACCAATGCGCTATTTCCTGATGCCGTTATGAATTTCGGCTCAACCTTAATGTTTTTTGACGGGATTCCGTATTTAGTGGCCATCATGGAAATAATACTTTTTTCCTGTTCTTTTGAGTAGTTAGTTGGCGCAACGTTCCATACAATGCACACTTTGGCATTTTGCCCTATTTCAATTTTCTTTGTCATATTATTTTAAAACTCTAACCTTCTTGGTTTTAGTTATTTTTTTATCTTCTTCTTGAATTTTTTCTACAGGTTCTTCTGTTTTTTCAACATTTACAAATGGTGCTGACTGTGGCTCATTTATTTGCTCATTTGTTTGCTCGTTTTTTTGCTCAGTTATGCGCTCATTTTTGATAATGCCAAATGGTATATCACCATATTTTAACTCTGTTAATGCTTTCTTTAACAAGTTGTTACACAATATTGAAGGCTTAATACCATTTAAGCCGCAATATTCTTTTATTTCTTCATATAAATCGTTATTTATTAATACGCTATGTGCCGCCATTTAAAACTTTTTTTAATTATATACAAAAAATAAGTTTAAATAACAAATTTTGTTTACAAAATGTAATATTTTCGTATTTTTTAGTTAAAATTAAATAATAAATGGAAATTAATGAAAATGTTTACCCAAGAATAATAATGGGTCTTGATATAAGTACTGTATGTATTGGCGTGTGTGTTGTTAGGGATAATGGTGATAATGACAAGCCTGAAATTTTGTACATAGGCCATAAAACGCCTAAAATACCAAGAAAAATTAAAGGTATTGAATCTTTGTTTTTGAAAAAGCAAATATTTGAAGAACAATTTCTTCCTGAGATATTAAATAATTTTGACGTGACTGATGTTGTTATTGAAGAACCGTTATTATCTTCAAATAACATATACACTGTGGCTGATTTGATTAGATTTAATGGTATGATTTCAGAATCAATATATAGGGTTTTAGAAATTGTTCCTAATTTCATATCTTCTTATGACGCAAGGCTTTATTCTTTTCCTGAGTTAGTTTCTATTAGAAAATATAACAAAAAAGGCGAAGAATATCCATTGAAGCACATTAAAAAGGCTATAGAGGACCAAAAAGCTGTTTTGTTTGGCTCTTATCCATTTGATGTTGACAAGAAAACGGTTATGATGAATTTAGTAAACGAACTTTATCACGATGGAGAAATAGAATGGGTTTATAATAAGAATAATGAACTTAAAAAGGAAAATTTTGATGCTTGCGACTCTTTAGTATGTGCTTTAGCCTATGTGAACATAAATCATCACGGATTTGATGACGTAAAGGTTGAAGAGGCTAAATATTTGACAACTACTGAGAGCCCAAATGTTAGAATTGAATATAAAACTAAAATTTGGGATAAAGTATATGATAAGGTTTTAATAATCGAAAACGATAAAAATAAACGATAAAAAATAATAGATATGAATTTATTTTTAAAAAAAGAAACACATCTTGCTATAAAGAAAAAATAAATAAAATTTGAATTTTTAAATGAAAAAGTCAGTCCGTTAGGGCTGGCTTTTTTTGCGTTGTTATTGTGGCGTTTTATTTAAATATGACTATTTATCAATAAGTAATAATATGGAATAAAAAATATAATATGTCAGAATATTTAAATGACCCAAGAGAAATGGCAATAAGGACAGAAAGTGGAATCACACTCGAAGAAGACAATAGAAAAGAAGTTATGTACCATTGGGGTGCTAAAGTTTTGGACTTATGCGATTTACCGGTTGAAGAATATATGAAGCCAATGACTGTTATTGGCGTAGGTGGCGGTGGCTCATCAGACGATACCGGTTCAAGCGTTACAAAGAAAAGTGTATTAATGAAGATAAGCGTAATAAGTCCTGATGGTGATATTATTTCACAAAACGGCGATATAATTGGAGTTACTAACGGTGATGGAACTTGGAAAGTAAGATGGACATGGGATAAGGGCTTCAATGGAAGTATTGTTTCAATGGTTAAAGTTTACGATGAAAGCCATACCGAATATGTTGTTGGTGCAACATTAAGTGACAATGGAAATAAGCAATATGAAAGCATAATTGACTGCGGAAATAATACTATTAAACTTATAGGTGCATATGGCGTTGGTGAACAAGGAAGCGAATTTTCAGATGCAACAGGAAAAACGACAACAATAGTTGATGAAAACACTGATACAGAGTTTAATATAAGCATAGAAATAAATGGAACACCAAGTATTACTGTGTATGACATATATTATGGTAATGCCTGCAAGAACGATAGTGTTGAGTATAGTGCATTGGGAACTATTGATATGATTAGTTCAATGGATGATAATGGATATGATTTCTATTTCACAATACCCGCATCAAATGATTATTTAGTTGAACTTTCAAAGTATGATGGCGGCCAGACTCCTTATAATACTGACGATGCTGACGAACTTTGGGAAGAATGGTCTGAAAATTATGAAGACGAATATAGACACACACTTAGAATTTATATCCCTGTAATTATTGAAAACCAATATGAATTTGTACTATATAACGATAATTCAGGACATTATATTCAGACAGAAATGGCTAAAAGCGGTGTTATAAAAACTTATAATAATTCAGAATATTCAGAATACGTAAATTCAAACACAAAATATTTGTATGACGATATTGCTCACACGTTTAAGATGAGATTTATAATGATTAAAAACTAATTTTAAATGGCTATTGACTTAACTGAAAAACTAAGATATTCTAACGGTTATGTTGATAATTCTATGTCAGTTGAGACGTTTTCAGATTTGATGAATGTCCCAATGAGTACAAGATTTGTCGGACTTACTGTTACCGTATTGAATCTTTATAATGGTATACCAGCTGATTTTTGGCTTGTTGGTGGAACAAATAAAAAATATTGGAGATTAAAAGAACTTCCTCAGGTAGAATCATTATCTGATTTAAATGCGATTAAGAATTTGTGTGTTTTTACAAATTCACAAGGAAACATTCCTTTAATAGAAAATGGTTTTATCGCTTCTACAAAAGACGGAAAAACTTATGTTTTTAAAGAAGAGAATGGAAGTGTTTTTTGGGAAGAAGAAATTGGAGGACAAGGCCCACAAGGTGAACAGGGTTCACAAGGTCCGCAAGGAGAACAAGGGCCTCAGGGTGAAAAAGGCGCTGATGGTGTACAAGGAAAAGATGGCGTTCAAGGAAGCCAAGGTCCACAAGGCGAACAAGGACCGCAAGGAGAAAAAGGTCCTCAAGGAGAAAAGGGCGCTGACGGTGTACAAGGAAAAGATGGTGTTCAAGGTGAACAAGGACCTCAAGGAGAACAAGGTCAACAAGGTGAAAAAGGTAACCAAGGAGACCAAGGCCCACAAGGTGAACAAGGACCAGAAGGCGAAAGAGGCTATCAAGGTGACCAAGGTCCACAAGGCGAAAAGGGTGTTCAAGGTGACCAAGGACCTGAGGGAGAACGTGGATACCAAGGTGACAAAGGTGACCAAGGTCCACAAGGTGAAAAGGGTGTTCAAGGTGACCAAGGTCCTGAAGGATATCAGGGTAATCAAGGCGACCAAGGACCTCAAGGTGACCAAGGCGAACAGGGAGAACAAGGTCCACAAGGAGAACAAGGCGAAAAGGGTGAACGTGGTTTAAGGGGTTATCAAGGTGAAAAAGGTCCTCAAGGAGATGATGGCCGTTCATTAAAGGTAATGACAGCGTTTACTGATTGTGTTGACCCAAATAGTGATGCAATTGTAATTACACAAGATATTTTAGATAATCAAGCCCATGGAAGTGGATTTGAGTTACAACATTTGTATTTATATACCGGCGGAACAAACACAAACGTAAATTCTTATGAGGATTTAGGATTATTTTCTATTGAAGGGCCACAAGGTGTTCAAGGGCCACAAGGTGTTCAAGGGCCACAAGGAGAAAAGGGTGAACGTGGTTTAAGGGGTTATCAAGGTGACCAAGGTGAACAAGGAGACCAAGGCCCACAAGGTGAACAAGGTCCTGAGGGATTCCAAGGTGACCAAGGTGAACAAGGCCCACAAGGTGAAAAGGGTGTTCAAGGTGACCAAGGGACTCAAGGTGAACAAGGGCCTGAAGGTGAAAGAGGCTATCAGGGTGACCAAGGCACACAAGGCGACCAAGGACCTCAAGGTGACCAAGGCGAACAAGGCCCGCAAGGTGATAGGGGATATCAAGGTGACCAAGGTCAACAAGGTGAAAAAGGTAACCAAGGAGACCAAGGCCCACAAGGTGAACAAGGGCCTGAAGGTGAAAGAGGCTATCAGGGCGACCAAGGCGCACAAGGTGACCAAGGACCTCAAGGTACGCAAGGAGACCAAGGCCCGCAAGGTTTGCAAGGAGCGAAAGGTGACCAAGGTAATCAAGGAGACCAAGGTCCTCAAGGTGAACAAGGTAATCAAGGAGACCAAGGTCCTCAAGGTGAACAAGGTAATCAAGGTGAACGTGGATTAAAAGGATATCAAGGTGAACAAGGTCCTCAAGGGGAAAGCGGAAAAGACGGGTTTAGTATTTTATCAAATGATATAATTGTTGCCGGCGGTCCATTGGCTGACGATTGTGACAATTATTGGCCAACAGATAGTGGATGGACTGACGGAAGCGGAAACAAAATAATACCATCAGGAACTTCCATAGAAGATGTTTTAGTTAAATTGTTTAGTAGAGAAATTTGGTATGAACCAACCATACAATATGGGTGGAGCACAGCAATAACAAAGAATCCTACGGTCAATATTTCAACTGCAAGCACCGGAAACATTTCAAATTCAACGTTTGAGGCGGGTACATACATATATTTCAACGGAGCAATTGCAAATGTTTCAGACTCAACATATGTTGTTAGTTCAAGCGGCTGTGACAATGGCTATAAAAAATTTGATAGTGGTACACACGAAGATGGAAATTATTCAAGAACATATACTTGTGTAAAAGACGGAGATTATAATCTTTCTGTTTTTGTTTCTGGCTTCAAGGCAAACACTGATGGAACTGAAACATACTATATCCAATCGCCAGAAGCAAATTCTCAAATTCCATCAAATGCAACACCAATGTATTTAAATGATGGTGACAATTACATAACTGTTTCACAAGCGGGAATGACATATAACCCTGTTGATTCTGAAGATTTTGAATCGTTTGTTTTGTATGCGGCATCAAATATGGGTAATTATTCAAATGATTATTCCGAAGATGTTAATTATCTTTATTATGATGGGCTTTCAACAACAGCAAGCGGCCAAAAGAAGAGTTCAACGATAAAAGGATATCGTAAATTTTTCTATGGACTTTTGGATAATTTAGTTGACGTTAATGCAATAACGAGTAATATTATAAGAAGCCTTAATGGCTCAAGTGGCGCTGCTACAAGCCAACAATGGGAAATGGATATTGTTTCAGGAAAAGCACAAGTTATAATTGCAGTTCCTAAATCACAATTTAACTCTATGGAAGTATTCCAAGTTTCTATTAACGACAACATACAAGATGTTCCAAGAGCAAAGTGGAAAGAAATAAATGTTGCAGGTGCAAATGGATATAAGCCAACACCTTATGTCGTATGGACATATTCAACTGCTTCAGGAACGTTCCCTGCAAACGATATGTATAAAATAACATTTAAAAATGTATAATATGGAGGTTAAATAATGAGCGTAAAAGTATTTACTAAACAAGAATTACTTGATATACCTGTAATTAGTTTACCAAAAGCATATCAAAGGGCTGACCAAATACCATTAGACCCTACGTTTGTTTTTGCTTCTTTAGAAGATGCACAAGATTATGTTGATGGCGAAAGTACATATGGTGATATTGCATATGCGGGGCAAATTCTTTCTGTTGCTGATTCTGTAAGCGGTGGCGTAAAAGTCTATAAAGTAGAAACAGATGGTAGACTTGTTGAAATCGGTGGAGGCTCTGCAAATTGTTTTTCTGCACAAACATATAGTTACGCTGTTAGGCTTGCCACTGATGATACAATCGGAAGCATTGTGAATGTTATATATCCAGAAACAATAAGCGGAGATACGTATTCTTCAGGCTTGTATATAATAACTGGAAATAATAGCGTTGCAAAACTTGGTGTTTCGTCTGCAACAGGTGATGTTGAGGGCGATGTTGAAAATTTAAAAGCAAGAGTTATTGCACTTGAAACTACTGTTACAGAAATATCCGATGCTTGTTATTGGATAGATGGAGATTCTGAATAATAAATTAAATATAGTATATAAAATATATAATGGCAAAACATTTAGTTAAAAATTGGCTAGGCTCAAGAGGTGCTTATAACATATTAAAAAGGAATGAGGCATTGGACCCATGGACAAAGTATTATGTAACAGATACTGACGGAGTTACAACAACATATGTTGAGTATTTCGGTGAAAATATAGTACACATTCCAACAGGACAACTTATTGCTGTTAATGATGTACTTGAAACAGAACCAGAAAATCCAAATCCATATGATAGATTTTTAGTTGGAACAGATGCAAATGGGTATAAAGTTTATGAATATACTCCAATTAAAGATAGTGATGAATTAGAATCCAACGAAATGGATTTTAGTTGGAAATATGGCGTAAGAATATTATCAAGAGGGCTAAAAGCATATATTTATTACAATGGAAAATTGATAACTTATGACGATATCGATGCCGGTTCGTTTTAATTTTATACGTTAATATAAAGTCAGTCTAAAAAGAAGGCTGACTTTTTTTGTTTTTAATAAATTTATTTGTATATTTGCTAAAAATATTTTAATGCAAAGAATATACAACATATTATCAAGTTTACTTGGGGAAAGCAAGCAAGGTGGGTATGACAAAGCCTTATTGCAATATCAGTTCAATTGCCCTAATTGTGCTGAGGAAAAGGGATATGTTGATAATAAGTATAATTTGGAGATTTCTCTTGCATTAGGAAAATACCATTGTTGGTCTTGTGGAATATCTGGAAACATTTCTTCTTTAATAAAGTCACTTGGCGGAAAAGAAATGTGTGCTGAGTATTTCAGAATTATTTCTGATATTAAGGAAAGCAAGTATTATAACCTTGAATTGTTTAAGGATAATGGAGATATATTTAGTGGGCGATTCTTAAAATTACCTATAACATATAGAAAAATAAACCTTAATGGAAAAATAAACAAAAATTTGAAAGCATATCTTGAAAAAAGAAAGATAACGCAAGATTTGATTGATGAATATAATATAGGTATAACCGATTGGGATGGGGAAGAAAATGCTTGGCGAAATAGGATTATATTTCCGTCATATAATGCAGCAGGAGATTTGAATTATTTTGTTGGAAGAACTTATACTGAAAAGGATAGAAGAGTAAAATACAGAAATTGTGACATTGATAAGACTCAAATAATTCTCCACGAAGATAAAATTCAATGGGATTGTGACATTTATTTGGTTGAGGGTGCAATTGACTGCATATATTTTCCTAATACAATATCAATGCTTGGAAAGTATTTGACGGACAAAATGGAGTTATATACCAAGTTAGTACAAAAGGCAAATGCTAACATTATAATATGTCTTGATGGTGATACTGAATTGGAAGAAACAAAAAGGATTTATTGTACGCTTAACAAAGGCAGATTAAACGGAAAAATAAAATACATTAGATTGGGCACAGAAGAACTTCCTTGGAAGGATTTTGGAGAAATATATGAAGATTGCGGAAAGGAAGGAATAATAAAGGCTATGAAATCAGCCAAACAATTTACAGAAATAGAAATAACAGGAATATATGATAATCGAAGAAAAATTATTTAAAATTTTAGAAAAATATGGCTATAAATAAAATAATATCAGTTGCTGACATACATTTTCCTAATTTAAAAGGAATTGATGAATTAAAAGACACTTTGTGTAAATTTATAGAACAATGTAAGTCAATAATAAAAGAAGAAGGTGAGCCTGAAAATGTTCGTATTGTAATTTTAGGAGATATATTTAATTCTAAAATAAATATAACTAATGAAGTAATAACCAGTGTTGATTGGTTTTTTAAGGAATTAGATAAACTATGTAAAACAATTGTTATTGCAGGAAACCATGATTTTTTAATGAACAACACAGATAGGATGGATTCTTTAAGCCCATTGTTTGAAATAGGCGCATACAAGCAAGTAGTGTTTTTGGATAAGGAACTTGGATATCAATCTGGAATATATGATGATGATAATGTATCGTGGTGTTTGTATTCTTCTTTTAGCGGATTTAATAAGCCCGATATAGACGCACACAAGACACTTAATGCCGAGAACGATAAAAAGGATAACTTTTACGTTGGATTAATCCACGGAGAAGTAAACGGAGCAATAACAGTAACAAATTATGTTTCTGAAACAGGAGTTTCACAAGATATGTTCGATGGATGCGATTTTGCAATAGCTGGCCATATCCATAAAAGACAGGAACTTAAAAAGAACGATGTAAAGATTGTGTATTGCTCAAGCATAAACCAAAAGGATTTTAGCGAATCAGTCTCAGGACACGGATTTGTCCTATGGGATATTGATGTTGACGATAAATCAGATATTTCATACAAATATGTTGACGTTCCTAATAAGGATTATGGATTCTATAAGTTTGAAATAAACGATATTTCCGATTTGGAAAAAGATGAAGAAGAATTAATAAACTATTGATTTATAATTATTTTTATTAAGTCAATTTCTTTTGTTATTAAATTGTATTCACAATTATATTTTTTATATGCTGAATATGAAGATAATTTAAGCCATTCAATTTTTTTCATTTTCAAAACTAATTTCATATTTTTTTAATGGCTTATTTGTTTGTGAAATTATTTTTTTGTATATTAGTTATAATAATTTTGAATTATATGAATATAAAAAAAGATTTTATGAAATTTGCTATTTCTAATGGACTTAATAGCAATACAGTTAATGATTACAAAGAGAAAACCGTAAATGGGATTATAAACCCTCTAATTCTTGAAGAGAGAAATCTTAATGTGGCGACACTCGATGTATTTTCAAGACTAATGTACGACCATATAATTTTTATTGGAACTGAAATAGATAGCGATGTCGCTAATATAGTTAATGCTCAATTATTGTATTTAAATTCTGTTATGGGAAAAGATGAAGATATAAAAATTTTCATAAATTCGCCTGGCGGAAGCTGTAATGGTGGATTGAGCATATATGATATTATGAATTTTGTTGAACCTGATATATCGACATATTGTATGGGAATGGCTGCTTCAATGGGGTCTATTTTGGTTTCTTCAGGGACAAAGGGAAAAAGATATGCGTTACCTAATTCTAAAATTATGATTCACCAAGTTTCAAGCGGAATTGGATATATAAATACGGCTGATTTGAAAATTGAATATGATGAAATGAAGAGCACACAAAATACTTTATATGGTATTCTTGCTGAAAACACTGGAAAGACAGTTGAACAAATTGAGATTGATGCCGATAGAGACCACTGGTTTACGTCAGACGAAGCTCTTAAATATGGTCTTATTGATGAAATAATTAAGAAAAAGTAATAATATATGTCTAAAATAACATATTTTAATCAAGTAACGCCTTGGAAGCGTGTTCTTAACGCTGCAAGGAGAACAATAGGTAAAAAGCCGCTTGATAAAGAGCCGTCAGATTCATGGAAGGCAAAAATGTTGCTTGCTGAACATAGTCCAATTAGATTACTTGAATACGATTGGGTTTGGGACGATATTCAGCAATGGATTACAACACACCTTGTAAGACACCATGAAGGGTGCGAGAAGTTTGTCCACTCACAAAGACAAGATAGACGTGAACTTGAATGTTCAAGGGACGAACTTCCACAAGGTGCTTTAAATGATATGGGAATGTCAGCAAATGCACAGGCGTTGATAAACATTTCAAGAAAAAGATTGTGTTCTTGCGCTTCTCCAGAAACAAGGGCTGCTTGGAAACAGGTAAAAGAAGAAGTAAGCAAGATTGATAAGGTTCTTGCTGACAAAATGGTCCCTGAATGTTTGTATAGGGGTTTCTGTCCTGAATTTATGCGTCCATGTGGATACTCGAAGACAGAACAATTCCAAAAAGATTTGGAAGAGTACAGAAATGTCAACTACGAAGACTAATATTACATATGTCTTTTGAAAATAATCTGCCTTTTCACTGTTTTTCTAACAGGAGTTGAAGTGCCAAGTCTTTCTGATTGTTTTTTAACTACTTGTTTGACTTGTGACACTTGTCTTGATGATGAATTACCTTTACATGCACACATAATTTAATAATTTTATTATAAATAGTTTATAATCTTGATTTTTCAGAAGATTTTTTGTATATTATGCCAAAATATCCCAAATAAAAAGTATTTTTTTTAAAAAA
>CALAVA010000357.1 GCA_937892025.1 uncultured Bacteroidales bacterium | reverse complement strand
CGTTTTTAAAACCGTTTTTGGCGATTTGAGAACCTTTTTCTATTAGATTCATGACAATAATACTTTTTCTATTTCAAATAAAATATATTGTAGAACATTTATGGATACACTATTTCCAAATTGTTTGTATGCTTGATTTAGATTTTCATTGATTTTGAAACTATCTGGGAAGCCTTGTAATCTTGCACATTCTCTCGGAGATAATTTTCTGACCTTGCCATTGACTAAATACAAACCAGTTTTAGCACCGACCCCACCACCATATGCGGACAATGTAATTGCGTGTCCGGCAGGATGATAGATTCGTTCACCCTGTCCTCCTTTATTAATAAATCCAATTTGAATGGGTTTATTGGGATACTTAAAATCTTCAAATAAAGTATGAGGATTATTGAAATTTTTGTTTATCATAATATCATTTCTTTCTATGATTTTTGCATTATTTGGGTGTTTCTCTAAAACATTTTCCAAACAAGATACAATTTTTTTAGAAGGAAAACAAAATAAATTTTTGTTTTTTAAATCCTTTCTAAAAGCAACAATGTAAACTCTCTCTCTATGTTGAGGTAATCCAAATTCACCTGTATTAAGAATCTTAAAAAAAACATTATAATCAAGTTCTTGCAAAGTTTGAATAATAATCTGGAAAGTATTCCCATTATTGTGTCGTAATAAATTTTTCACATTTTCTAAAAATAGTACTTTAGGGCGATGATATTTTGTAATGCGAGCAATGTCAAAAAAAAGAGTTCCACGAGTGTCTTCAAAGCCTTTTTGTTTTCCTGAAATTGAAAAAGCCTGACAAGGAAACCCAGCACATAAAATATCATGTTGCGGAATATTGCTTTCTTCTACTTTTGTAATATCTCCATCGGGTACAATACCGAAATTTTGCCAATAGGTTTTTTGTGCATATTCGTCCCATTCTGAGGCATAAACACATTTTGCTCCAAAAGAAGATAAGGCATAATGAAAACCTCCAATTCCTGCAAATAAATCAATGAATTTATATTTTGACAATGTGAACTTCCCTGTTATCATAACTCTTCTATAGTAGATTGATATATCAATTGCCACCCGCCTTTATTTTGCCAGATTTCCTTTATTGATTCCTGAAATTGCTCCTTGTATTTATCGAAATTGGTATATAATTGACGTATTGGAATTGGAAAAGATACATTTATTTTTGTTGTATATTTAAACTTATTGCTCAGTGTCAGTTTTTTTGATAACATTAACCATTGTTTTAAATCGTCTAAGTAAGTATTAGCATTGTGAAACTCAAATTGTGCTTCCATAAATAAAAGGGCTTTTGTTACAATAACTATATTTTCTGGATACAATACAAAATAAAACCAATAATCGTTCTCAAAAAACAATTTATTAATTGCCTTTGCTCCATTTACGGCAATCCACTTATCTGAATTTTGCATAGTTTTTATTTCAATTTTTCGTACTTCTCCATCTTTATAAACAGATAATCCATTAAAGCCGGACAAACGTTTGACAAGTTGTATGTTCGCACCTTTATAAGTTTCTAAAGAACAGACAAGTCCTGTGCCAATTTTTTCTGTAGTGTTTGCGTGTTCCATTTTTATATTTCTTCTATCGTATCAGCCTCTTCCCAACGTTCCAAATTAGAAAGAATTTCATTTGGATTTATATCCAATTCCTTCACTTTTTGCCATGCTTCTTCTCCATTTTTCGCCTCTACTTCATAAGAACAATAAGTTGAATAGTAAATATCTACTTTATATTTTTTCTTTGTTTCCATATTATTTACAAATTTCATTTTTAATATACTCCATAGCGTTGTTTATGCCGTCTTTGTCTTTACCGCCAGCGGTAGCGTAGAATTTTTGTCCACCACCACCACCTTTGACAAACTTGGCCGCTTCACGAACTATCTTGCCTGCATCTAAGCCTTTTTCTACCAGACTATCGCTTAACATGATGGTTAGCATAACCTTTTCTCCAATAACATTAGCCCCAACAAAGCAAAAATCTTTAAATTCTCCACGAAAACGATAGGCAATATCTTTCATTGTCTCGGCATCTATCGGCAAACGAGCTTCAAAGTATTTTATTCCGTTTATCTCTTTACCTCTTTCTTTCAATTCATTGTAAAGATTAGCAGAGGCTTGGACTTTATATTCTTCTATTTGATGTTTATATTCGTTGTTCTCATTGATAGTCTTTTGAATAGATTTTACCAAATCAGGACTTGCCTCAAAGAAATTCTTGATATTGTTCAATGTTTCTATCAATTGGTAAAAATAATTCTCAAATTCTTCACCTGTAACGGCTTCAATACGGCGTATTCCTGCTGCAACGGCACTCTCACTAATTATTTTGAACATTCCGATTGTTCCTGTACTTTTCACATGTGTTCCGCCACACAATTCTATACTTTCTGCAAAGCGAATTACTCTTACCCTATCACCATATTTTTCTCCGAACAAAGCCATAGCCCCCATTTTTCTTGCCTCTTCTATCGGCACAGCACGATGGTCGTCTGCATTGATATTTTCGCGTATCATCTGATTGACTATTTTTTCTACCTTGCAAATTTCATCTTCTGTAAGTTTGCAATGTTTGTATTTATACATCTTTTCTTTAGC
>CALAVA010000356.1 GCA_937892025.1 uncultured Bacteroidales bacterium | reverse complement strand
AAAGAAGCAAAAGCAACGTCCCGTGTATGCGGGCGGCTTGTCTTTCTTTTGGCATTTCCTACGGCCACGCTACGAGCAAGTTTGCCCGCAGTTTTTTTGGTCGCATATTGCAGAATATGGGAGTGGCATAACGCACAAAGACAGAAAGCATTATGCAAGAAAGATACAAAGACAGAAGGCTCTATTTCAATGAACTCGCCAACACGTCGCGGGACTATTATCTTGATTACACCGGCGACTTCCTACAAATCTCATCCGAAACCAGAGTGCTGGAAATCGGCTGCGGGGAAGGAGGCAACCTGGCTCCCTTCGCGGAGAAGGGATGCCACGTGTGCGGGATAGACATCAACGGTGGCCAAATTCAGAACGCAAGGAGATTTTTTGAGGAGGATGGGCTGAAGGGAACATTCATCCATTCGGATTTCCTATCCGTCACCATACCTAAAACGGCGGCAGACCAATACGACCTCATTCTCGTCCACGATGTTATCGAACATATAGAACCGCCCTACAAGTTACAGTTCTTCGAACAGATGAAGTCGTTCATGAAACCTGCTGGCATCGCCTTTTTCGGATTCCCTGCATGGCAGATGCCCTTTGGCGGACATCAGCAGATTTGCAAGGGCAGAATATCAAAAATACCGTTCCTGCACCTTCTGACGGAACACACATACCGGAAGTTGCTGGAACGTGCAGGTGAAGAAAGTAGCACTGTCGAAGAGCTTTGCAGCATCAAAAGATCCAGAATGCCAGTGGAAAGATTTGAAAAGTTGGTCGTACAGTCCGAGATGGAAGTCCTCAAACGCACATTTTGGGTGATCAACCCGCATTACAAGCAGAAATTCCACCTTATGCCGCTACGCGAGGTGTGGCCGTTCAATGCCATTCCCTATTTGAGAAACATCTACACCACTTCCGCATGGTACCTGATTCGACAACGGGGATGAATGGGGTGCATGTGCTGTGGCATGACTCCTGCCTGTTGATTTTCACAACCTCCGTGCATTGCCCAGCACAACCCGAACCCTGAACGGTTTCTCGTACCGGATTTTTTCCGCAGGCAAAAAAATCATCTTGACTGCAATCTTTTTAGAAAAATTATAGATCTTTGCAGTTCAGCATAGGCTATGGTTACAGCATTGTCATTTAGTGGGTTTGTAGGGTTTTTCTATGTACATTTGTAGCTTCACTTTGTTCATGGTATATTGCCCCCGAACCAATACAAAAAAGAAAAATTGAAAAAATGTTCTTTGAATAAAAAAAATTATACCTTTGTAGGCTTATATTATATTAGAATGAATGATATTTTATTTTTAATAGCCTTTCTTGTCGGCATAGCAATATGTTTGGCTTTGGATTTAGGTATATTCAACAAAAATAGCCATGTGGTTTCATTTAAGGAGTCGTTGATTTTTTCTTGCATTTGGATATGTTTAGCCATAGGTTTTTTCTTTTTTTTACGGTTTTATGGACATTTGATTCATGGCATAAACTCAGAAGAAGCCTTGCAGGCTATTAACATCAAGCATGGACATAATTTGTCTTTTTCTGCAACGACAGACTTTGCTGAACAATTGCAAATGTATCGTAATCAATTGTCATTGGAGTTTATTACGGGTTATGTAATAGAATATGCGATGAGCATTGATAATATTTTTGTAATATTATTGATATTTACAAGTTTTGGCGTAAATGAAAAATATTACCATAGGGTTTTATTTTGGGGCATATTAGGTGCTGTTGTAATGAGATTTTTGTTTATTTTTGTCTTGTCAGGACTAATTCACCAATTTGAATGGATTTTAGCGATATTTGGAGTTATCCTTTTATATACAGCGATAAAAATGTTTATCAATCGCAATGAGAAAGAAGAGGTGAACACCAAAAATCATCGTATTGTTAAGTTTGTAAGCAAGCATTTTGCCGTAACAGATGATTTTAGAGACCAACATTTTTTCGTCAAAGAAAATGGGAAAAGAATGATAACTCCCCTATTGTTAGTTTTATTGGTAATAGAATTTTCAGATGTTATTTTTGCCGTAGATTCTGTTCCTGCCATTTTTTCTGTTACCAAAGACCAATATATAGTCTTTTTCTCCAATATATTTGCCATAATAGGTTTGAGGTCATTGTTTTTCCTTTTGAGTAATATGGTAAAATATTTCCGTTTCCTCAAACATGGATTAAGCGTTTTATTGGCTTTTATCGGCATAAAAATGCTTTTGGCTGTTTTGGGTATTGCAGAAATATCTACAGGTGTTTCTTTGATAGTGATAATAAGTATTTTGATAATATGTATATTAATGTCCCTTATTTTTCCACAAAAGGAGTCCCAAACGGAACAGACAAATATTTAAGGAATAGAAAAATCAAATAATAACAAAAATAATTAAATAAAAAATGAAAAAATTAATCGTATTGTTCAGTGGATTATTTATGCTCAATATCTCTATGGTTAGAGCGGACGAAGGCATGTGGTTGCTTTCTCTATTGGGAAAAAATTACGAACAGATGAAAGCGGAAGGTTTTAAACTGACTCCAGAAGACATCTACAATGTAAATCAAAATTGTTTGAAAGATGCCATTGTAGGTTTGGGTAATGATGGCCGTCCTTTTCGTCATTTCTGTACAGGAGAAATCATCTCTAGCGAAGGTTTGATGACTACCAACCATCACTGCGGTTATGGAATGTTACAATCGCATTCTACCGTAGAACACGATTATCTGCGAGATGGTTTTTGGGCTTATTCCAAAGACCAAGAATTGCCCAACGAAGGCATTACTGCTTCTATTTTGGTTAGAATGGAAGACGTTACAGACAGAATTGTCAAAGAACTCAATAGCGATATGAGCGAGGCTGATAGAAACAAAAAAATTGCAGAAATAGGAAAAGAGATTGCAATAAATGCCACTAAAGACACCTATTACAATGCTTATGTGGCTGATATGTTCAATCGCAACCAATTCTTTTTGTTTGTTTATGTCATTTACAAAGACGTTCGTTTGGTCGGTGCTCCTCCATCATCAATGGGAAAATTCGGTGGTGATACCGACAACTGGATGTGGCCACGCCATACTTGCGACTTCTCTATGTTCCGTATATACACCGCTCCTGACGGCAAACCTGCATCTTATTCTAAAGACAATGTTCCTTTGAAACCAAAACACTTTTTGCCCATTAGCATTAAAGACAAACAAGAAGGTGATTTTGCTATGATTATGGGATTTCCCGGTTCTACCGATAGATATATTACCTCTTTTGGTTTAAAAGAAACAATGAATGTTACCAACAAACTTATTTATGAACTTAGAACCGTAAAAATCAATGTTTTACGTAAAGAAATGGCATCAAGTCAAAAAATAAACATTCAATATGCATCAAAGTATGCAAGTTGTTCTAATTATTGGAAATATGCTAAAACACAAAACGAAGCCCTTAATGCCTTGAACACAATGGCTATCAAAAAAGACATAGAAAGACAATATACCCGCTGGGCTACACGCAAAGGCGGAGATTATACCAAAGTGCTTTCTTCTTTAGAACAAGAATTCAAAAACAGAAAACCCTATTTGGAAACATTGTACTATTTAGGCGAAGGATTATGGGCCGGTGCTGAAATGCCCGGTTTTGCTTATCAATGCTCCGGTTTGAAAGATGTGTTGGCAAGTGGAGATGAAAATAAAACAAACGCTTTAATTGCTAAAATAAAAGACGCAGGAAACTCTTTCTTTAAAGATTATAATGCTTCTACCGATGAAAAACTTATGGCGGCTATGTTTGAATATGTTTACAAAAATATGGACAAAACATACGCTCCTGAATTTTTCTCTCTTGTAGAGAAAAAATACAAAGGTAATTTCCAAAAATTTGCCGCTGATGTATATGCAAAATCTATTTTTGCTACTCAAGAAAAGTTCAATGCGTTTTTGGAAAAACCAAACCTTAAAACTTTAAATAAAGACTTGGCATTGCTAATTAGTACACAAATACAACAAAAAAGAATGGAAGTGAGCCTGCAATATTCTTCTGCTGCTCCAAATATCAATAGGAACAATCGTTTATTTACAGAAGGCATTTTGGCTATCAACAATGGAAAGGCAATAGCACCAGATGCAAACTCTACCATTCGATTAACCTACGGAAACGTAAAAAAATATGACCCAAGAGATGGAGTTACCTATAATTATTATACCACTTTGGAAGGAGTTATGCAAAAAGAAGACCCCAACAATTCTGAATTTTATGTTCCTCAACGCTTAAAAGACCTATATGCCAGCAAAGATTATGGTCAATATGCCAACCCAAAAGGTGAATTGGTAACTTGTTTTATTTCTAACAATGATATTACAGGTGGCAACTCTGGTTCTCCTGTCATTGATGCAAATGGTTGTCTGATAGGTTTGGCTTTTGACGGAAACAGCGAAGCCATGTCTGGTGATATTGATTTTGAAGAAAATCTGCAACGCTGTATAAATTTAGATGTTCGCTATATGTTATTTGTTATTGACAAATACGCAGGAGCCTCCAACTTGATTAAAGAAATGGACATTCGTCAATAAAATAAACAATCCTAAAAAATGGGCAGTGATTTATTCACTGCCTTTTTTGTTAAAAAAAATGTCAAAAAAGTTTTTATTTTTAATAAATAATATTACATTTGCAAGGGGAACAAACATTTTGTTTTTCCATATAACTGTTTTATTATTAAAATATTAGAAATCTAAAAATAAGCATATCTGATGAAAAAAATTCAAAATGCACTCATTACCGTTTTTAACAAAGAAAAAATAGATATTATCGCCAATGAATTACAAAGACTTGATATTCACATCTTTTCCACAGGTGGCACGTATGAATATCTAAAAAAAATAGGTGTCAATGCTACAGCAATAGAGGATATTACAGGGTATCCTTCCATCTTTGGAGGGCGAGTAAAAACACTCCATCCAACCATAATGGGAGGTATTCTCTATCGTAGAAATAATCAAGAAGACCTTGCTCAAGCCAATCATTATCATATTCCGCCAATAGATTTGGTAATTGTGGATTTGTATCCTTTTGAAGAAACCCTACAAAAAACAACCGATGAGACTGAAATTATCGAAAAGATAGATATTGGAGGCATTTCATTGATTCGTGGAGCAGCCAAAAACTTTGCCGATGTTATCTGCGTGCCTTCTCGCATGTATTATGATGAATTGATAGACTTGTTGCAATCTGGAAAAGGAAATACCACTTTGGAACAAAGAAAACATTTTGCAAGTTATTGTTTCCAAGTATCTTCGCACTACGATATGGCTATTTCTAACTATTTTTCGGGACAAACCATCTTGCGATACGGCGAAAATCCACACCAAAAAGCCGTTTTTTATGGTGATATGAACACTTGTTTTGAAAAATTGCACGGCAAAGAAATATCATACAACAATTTGTTGGACATAGATGCCGCTCTTTCTCTTATTGCCGATTTTGACAAATATACTTTTGCAATAATCAAACACAACAATGCTTGTGGTATTGCTCAAAGGGATAATTTATTTGACGCATGGCAAGAGGCTTTGGCTGGCGACCCCGTTTCAGCCTTTGGAGGCATATTGGTTTGCAATGCTTGTATTGACAAAAAAACAGCCGAAGAGATTAACAAGATATTTTTTGAAGTGCTTATCGCTCCCGATTATCAAGAAGATGCTTTAACTATATTGCAATCAAAGAAAAATCGTATCTTATTAAAAACAAAACCTTTTAATCTCCCACAGAAACAACAACGAACTCTTCTGTGTGGCTATGTAGAACAAGATAGAGACCAAAGTATAGAGTCTTTACAGACACTAACCTATCCTACCCAAAAACAGCCCACAACAGAAGAATTGGAAGATTTGTTTTTTGCTAATAAAATTGTTAAACATACCAAATCAAACGCTATCGTTTTAGTGAAAGACAAAAAACTCTTGGCTTCTGGTATGGGACAAACCTCTCGTGTAGATGCTTTGGAACAGGCAATTGTAAAAGCCAAACATTTTCAAGCAGATTTGAAAGGTGCTGTATTGGCTTCTGATGCCTTTTTCCCATTTAAAGATTGTGTGGAAATTGCCTATAAGGAAGGCATTACTGCCATTATCCAACCCGGAGGCTCCATTCGTGACCAAGAATCCATAGACACCTGCAACGAAAATGAAATGGCTATGGTGTTTACTCATGTTAGACATTTTAAACATTAAATACACCTAAACAAAAAAATGAGTATCTTTGCATTCTATTTAAAACAAGCAAAATAAATTTTTAAATATATATACAATGGTTAACAGATTCATATTAAACGAAGTTTCATATTTTGGTCCGGGTGCACGCAAGGAATTGCCCGGTGTTGTTGCTCGTCTTGGGTTCAAAAAGGCCTTGGTCGTTACAGACAAAGGACTTATGCAATTTGGTGTGGCAAAAAAAGTGCTTGATGTTATGGATAATGCGGGCATTGCCTACGAAATCTTTGACGATGTCAAACCCAATCCAACCGTTACTAATGTAAAAAATGGTATAGAAGCCTGCAAAAAGGCTCAAGCCGATTTTATTGTTGCCATAGGTGGCGGAAGTGCTATGGATACAGCAAAAGGAATTGGGATTGTGGTAAATAATCCTGAATTTTCAGACATAGTATCCCTTGAAGGAGTTGCTGATACCAAGAAAAAATCATTACCTATTATTGCTTTGCCTACCACAGCAGGAACAGCCGCAGAAACCACTATCAATTATGTTATCATTGACGAAACCCGTCAGGCAAAAATGGTTTGTGTGGACCCTAATGACATTCCTTGTGTTGCTATCATTGATGCCGAACTGATGTATTCCTTACCTAAAAACTTAACTGCAGCCACCGGTATGGATGCTATGACACACGCTATTGAAGGTCTTATAACCAAAGCTGCTTGGGAACTCTCCGATATGTTTGAAATAAAAGCTATTGAAATGATATACAAATATTTACCAATAGCTGTTGACGAACCGACCAATCCTATTGGTAGAGACGGCATGGCTGTGGCACAATATGTGGCAGGTATGGCTTTTTCCAATGTAGGGCTTGGTGTTGACCATGGTATGGCTCACCCACTTTCTGCCCTTTTTGATGTACCCCATGGTGTAGCTTGTGCAATGTTATTACCAACAGTTATGCGTTTTAATATGCCTGTTGCCATAGATAAATATGTAGAAATTGCCAAGGCATGTGGGGTCTATACGGCAGATATGACCAAAGAAGAAGCGGCAGAA
>CALAVA010000355.1 GCA_937892025.1 uncultured Bacteroidales bacterium | reverse complement strand
TATTGGCGGAATGTTCTGCCAATATCATCAAAAAATGTTTGTTTTACCAACAAAATTCTGACCATTTTTGTGCGTAGAAATATGTTTTATAAGATAGATTTTTATTATTGAACTTGACTACAAGTGTTGCTTTTGTAGGGTGGGAAAACTTCCTATAAAAATATATGCAAAAAATGAAAATTGTTATATATTTTTTTATACTTTTGCACGAATTTTTTTAAGGGAAAAAATATGTATTGGACATTAGATTTAGCATCAAAATTAGAGGATGCTCCTTGGCCAGCAACTAAAGAAGAGTTGATAGATTTTGCCATACGTTCAGGAGCACCTATGGAAGTTGTTGAAAATCTCGAAGAAATAGAAGATGAAGGCGAAATATATGAATCTATTGAAGATATTTGGCCAGATTATCCTTCTAAAGAAGATTTCTTTTTCGCAGAAGATGAATATTAACAATTTCTAAAAAAAAAACTACTATATAGTTGTTTTTTTTATATTGTTGGATTTATTAATACGACAGCATAGGCACTTATGCCCTCTTGTCGTCCGATAAATCCTATTTTTTCAGAAGTTTTGGCTTTTATACTAATCTTTTGTGTGGAAATTTGCAAGATGTTTGCAATATTTTCTTTCATAGTGTCAATATAGGGAAGTAGTTTGGGTTTTTCCAACACAAGCGTGCTGTCTATATTATTGATGGTATATTTTTCGCAAACTAATTGTTTACATTGTTGTAATAAGAGCAAACTATCGGCATTTTTGTATTTTAGTGAAGTATCTGGAAAATGATAGCCAATATCGTGCATGTTGGCGGCTCCGAACAAAGCATCTATAATAGCATGAACAAGCACATCTGCATCAGAATGCCCGACACAACCCAATGGTGACGGGATATGTACACCTCCCAAAATTAAAGGGCGGTCTGTAGATAGTCGGTGCGTATCAAAGCCGAAACCAATTCTCATATCTTGAAAAATATTCATATAGGTTATACTTACGGATTTTTAGAATGGAGAATGGAATTGTGTTTAATGAGCAGTTATTTGTGTTTTTGAGGCTGGTCCATTTTTTTGTTGTCCAAAGTCGAAAGAAATAGAAAACCTTAAGGTGTTTTCCAAAGGGTGACTTTTTGTGCCAACAGGCAAGATATAAGCAGCATCTATAGCGAAAATGCTATATTTTAGTCCTACTCCAAAAGTAAAATATTTTCTTCTGCCTTTATATTTAGATTCATTGAAATAGCCTGCTCTCAAAAACAATAAATCATTGTAAGAATATTCTATACCAAAATTCAAAACAAATTCATGCATTTCTTCTTTAAATCCTCCCGGTGCGTCAAACCATGATGTGAATACTGCTGCTGCAGAAGATATATTGGGATCTCTTCCCTTGTCTATAACAGGTTTGCCTGTTGTTTTATTAATAATAATTGCTCCCGTTGAAGAATCTGTCGCATAGACGGGTGGAGTAGGGACTAATAATTTATTGAGGTCAAAGGCAAAAACAAAACGATTGTATTGGTCTATATTCATTGAGTAGGCTATGCCAGCACGAAAATTGGCTGGTAAGAAATCCCGTTCTGATGAGGCGGAATAAGAAATTTTAGCACCGATATTAGAAATATTTAAGCCGAATGCAATCTGGCTACTATAAAGTATGTTACACTTGTTTTTAAATTTTTTGTATAAAATAAAGAGATGTCGGCTGCTCCAGACAAACCTGGCTTATTCTCTCTATTAGGATTCACTGTTGTTAGATTAGAATAGATAAATCTGCCTGTTACTGCCATAGACAAATTGGGAATCAATTGTCTATTATAGGCAATGTCAATAGCAAATTCGTGCGGTTTGTAATTTTGTATTTTGTCTCCCTCTTCGTTTGTTATTTCCATATCACCCATAGAGAAAAAGCGAATGGAGCCTGAAACAGCATCATTTTGAGTAATTTTTCCGTAGCCCGATAGATATAATAAATAAATATCATTGACTTTCAAACCAGCCAACCATGGACTATAAGAAAGAGATACGCCATAATCCTTATTAGAAAAAATATATTTGGCAGGGTTCCAATGTTGTGCGTTTCCATCATTGAGAACGGCAACGCCTGCTTCGCCCATGCCTCCGATACGTGTATCAGGAGCGATTTGTAAAAATGGTACCGCGGTAGTGATGACATTGCTTCCCATACGTCCCAAAAGGTCATCTTTGGTTTTTGTTTGGGCAAAAATATGAGTTGAAAAATGTATAATAATGATTATGAGTAAAAAGAAAATTTTTGGATATGACCGATTCATTATAGTTGTATTGTTTTCTTAAAAATATAAAATATCAAGTACTAAAACGTAACAAAATATTAATTATTGCAACAATCAGACAATAAAAAATTATGTTCGTGAAAATATAATGTCATAATCTTACGTATATATGTTTTTTTACAAAATAACAATTTTTTCAATTTTTTCAGCGGTGTTGCTATCCTTGTCTTTAACGGCTAATTTATATAAGTAAACTCCTTTTCCAATTTTGTTGCCATAATCGTCCAAACCATTCCAATAGATAGGGTTACTTCTAAAACCTGTTGTTGTTTGGGTGTCAAAAATGGTTTTAACCAATTTCCCAGAAATTGTAAATATACTAATTTTTATGTCTATAGGTTGATTGGGGCGATTATGTTCAAAATAAAAGGCTGTATTTGTAGTAAAAGGGTTGGGGTAGTTGAGTATATGATCTATGTTGAGTTCGCTATTATTGACGACTTCAAATTCAATTTCTGTTTCGCCCATATTGTTTACGATGTCCCACGCCCGTAATTTGAGTGTATGATGTCCTTCGGGGAGTTCGCTTATCAAATAAGATAAATTTCCTGTGGTAAAACTATTTTCCTCATATTCAAAATAGTCGTTCAAAACGATGGCATTGGCGATGTCGTTGTCAATAATGGCGAGCATATTGTGTCCGATACCAGCACCTGCGGTGTTGAGTCCGTTTTCATCGGATATTTTAGCCATAAGTGTTGGTGTTGGGGTGGTGATGCCACCACTGACAAATTGTTTGTCATTGAGATACAATTCAATGTCCGGTCCTTTATCGTCTTGTATGGAAGTGTCGTTAATGCCTCCAATGGGGAGGTGGTTGTACCCATTGGCATCTGATTGATCGGAGTAGGCGTAATAACTGATTTTTCCCAATCCGTATTCATAATTTATGTCTTTGGGAACCATAAAACTAAAAGAAAATTTGCCGTTTTTTACTGCTATTTTTCCCTTATAGATAACACTTTTTTGACTTTCAAAATGTCTAATAGAATCTTTGTTGTTATTGTTAATAGTAACAACGGATAGTGGTTTATCAAAAATGATTGGATATACAAAACCATTAAAATTGCTTGTCAGATTGTGGCTTTCGTCCTCTATGTGTCCAACAATATTAACAAAAGATAGCGATTTTATAGTGTCTGTAAAATCATGTAAATCAGTGTGGTTTATGCTATCGGTAACGACATTTGTTTTTGGGTGTGCCAAGGTTACTGAAGGGTCACCGAGATAAGTATAACTTTCATAAACCCCAAAACTATTTTGTGCGTTCATATAGACTTCACCCATTGTTAGATAACCTTGGTTATTTTTTTGAACCATATTGGAAAACAAATACAAACCCAATCTTTCGTTGTTTCCAGAACTCGAATTTCTTGTAGAGGCAATCAAACCAATTCCACCGCCATTGGTTTGCAACAAGATTTTTTCCGCTGGAGATACATACGATTGGTCATAATAGGCAAAACTGCAACAAGCGGTATAAAAGATAGGTTGTGCATATTGGTTTGTCCATGTTTCTATGTCTGAGGTTTTCAATATACGTTCATGAGCCCAACCACTGTTGCCTCCATGTCCAAAATAGGTCATTGCCAAACAGCCATTATTGACTCTGTAATTGATGTTTTTGGTAACTTCAGGATAGCGTTTGCCTTGGGAAGAGCTTTCTTTTTTGTAGGCATCGGAATAAATTTTTTCAATATT
>CALAVA010000354.1 GCA_937892025.1 uncultured Bacteroidales bacterium | reverse complement strand
CGTATCAAGGGGTAGCTACTGCTTACCGCAATGGTTTTTCGGCTGCAAGTTATACTGATTGGCAATCAAGTGATAGCCTTGCTATCCCCACCAACTCATGGTGGAAAGACGAGACCTTTGATATCAGCGACCAAGTGGCCTTTGATAGGGGGCAATTTCGGTTTATTCTCAAAAGAAACACCACCACACACACGCATATCAACTATGGATGGCTGATAGACAATTTTAGACTTGTCGGTTCCAAGTATGAAATTAAGGAACCTATAGTGAAGTTTTTAAGCCAATATACCGATACGGTCAATACCGCCGGTCCGTACTATATTCGGGCAAAAGTGGCTCCGAGAGCCTCTGCTTCTATGAAAACACCCATTTTGCATTATACCGCTAACAATACCAATGGCGGAATAAATGTAATAGATTCTGTTACAATGACTTCTATTTCTGGAGACTCCATTTGGTTGGGAATTATTCCAGCCTTTAATTTGGGAACAACGATATCGTATTCTCTTAAAGGAGAAGACACGGTAGGTAACTATGCCTCTGCTAAACCGCAAACTTTTGTTTCTGCTTTATATAATGGAATAACTCAAGATTCTATTATTGTCGGAACCAATACAACGGGTACTCCTTACAAGAGTCTATTCCCTATATCTCCCAAAGCAGAGTATTATTCAAAAATATTATATACCGATGCGATGGTAAATCCTACTGGTGAACCCAATGTTATAACGGGTATGGGATTGTTCTCGCCAAGCAATACTTTGGCTTCTACGGCACAAAGACAAATAAAGATATACCTTAAAGGTACTACCTCAGAGGCAATAGCAGAAAATTTTTCTCATCAATTAGACCCAGCATCTGAAGGAGCCGTGTTGGTTTATGATGATTGGGTATTGTTTACCAAAGGACTTAATAAATTTATGTTCCAAACTCCTTTTTCATTGGAGACAGGGCAAAATTTGATGGTCTATATTGTAGATGATGGAAGTATTCCGGATACCCGTACTTGTGCTACCAATTTCTATTGGTGCCAAAATGCCTTTACAGACTATCAATCTATGAGTGTTTATTATAGGAATTGTAATGCAACTGCTGGCGTAGCACCTAACTCTATTTTGTACCATCCTACCACTGTTTTCTATCATACGGCAGGTCCTAGTGGTAATGCTTCAGCAGCCGTTTCTTGTATGGATATATCAGATAGTGTTATTACTTCTTCTACTACGATACAGCCAATTTCTGTACAAATAAAAAACTTTGGTTCCCAACCTCTTACCTCTGCCGTTTTGGGTTGGAGTCTCAATGGCGTGGTGCAAAATAGCAATATTCAATGGACGGGCAATATTCAACCTTATATGTCCACACCATTTGTTCAAGTGGGTAACTACACTCCAACTATCGGTAATGACACCATTAAAGTGTGGGTAAAAATGCCTAATGGCATAGCAGACACATACGTATATGATGATACGCTGACAAAGATAATAATAGGTACTGCCGACCTTGCCTTGCAATGGACAATACAACCTGCAGACACAGGGTGGATAAATGGTCCGTATCCGATAGCCTTGACTTGTGTATCCAGAAACAACCAAAATATTCCCGCTCTCTCTTTGGCGTATGATTGTATAGATACAAACAATAACGTGTTGTTTAGCAATTCTTTGCCATTGGTTAATAGTGGCTCTCAATGGGAAACTACTATTGATAATATCCCTTTTTATAGTCATATCAATTATAGGGTAAGTTGTGTAGATTATTTGAACAATACGGTAGGTATTTCGGGAAGTTTTTATGTGAATAGCACACCTAATACGACGAATACCCAATATGCAAATTCGGTAAGTATGGACAAGATTATTAGTCCGATTAGCAATACCAATTTGAATGTTGCTACTTATCCAATAAAAGTGATGATACGTAATTGTGGTACAGATACTCTTACATCTTGTGTTATATCATGGTCTGCTGGTGGTAGCACACCGATAAATTATAATTGGACAGGCAATTTACCTGCAGGTTTTAGTGATACGGTAACCATTGGTACCTATAATATTACAGCAGGCACTTATGAACTCTTAAGCGTATGGACATCTATGCCGAACAATGTTACCGACACGCTCTCTACAGATGACACGTTATCGGTAAGCCTATTTTCTTGTTCCAACAACTACTTGACGGGAACTTATAAAATAGGTTCTTCTATAACAGCCAACTTTGGTAGTTTCCGCGATTTTCGCATGGCCGCTACCTGTTGTGGATTACAAGGAATGATTGTCTTGGAAGTAGAAGACGGCAGATATAATGAGAATATAGATTTAGCAACTTTGTCCAATCTGATG
>CALAVA010000353.1 GCA_937892025.1 uncultured Bacteroidales bacterium | reverse complement strand
CTCGTCCGCTCTGCCGAGTAATTCTCCCTTGCAGGACAGGACAGAACAAAACCCAACATTGGCGGCTGCTTATTTTGGTAAAAAACAAGGGTATAGGACATATTGTTTTGAGTTAAAAGACCTTACCAATATGAGCAATAATTATTAGGATTGGATTGTTGTTTACCTTTCCATTTCATTCTATATGCATAATTTTCATAGCGGTTTTTAATCCATCTAAAGCAGCAGAAACGATACCTCCTGCATAACCTGCCCCTTCTCCAATAGGATACACTCCAGAAATATTCGTTTGTCGTGTTTCATCTCGTATAATTCTGAGAGGTGAGGAAGAACGAGTTTCGACACCTGTCAAAATAGCATCAGGGTCATTAAATCCTTTCATATTCTTGTCGAGCAAAGGAATGGCTTCACGTAAAGCATTTACGACAAAATTAGGCAAACATTTGTTCAAGTCACAAAAACATACTCCATGTGGATAAGAAGGTTTGACAGAGCGAAAATACGTGGCTATTTTTCCCTCTATAAATTCTCCGACCAAATTGCAAGGTGCTTTATAGTCATTAGAAATTTCAAAGGCCATTTTTTCATATTTTTCTTGAAAAAACATGCCATCCAAAGGGGAATTATGATAATAGTCTGTTGGAAAAATACTGACCAAAAGAGCAGCATTTGCATTTTTTTCTGCTCTATTTTTTTTGCTCATTCCATTAGTAACAATACTTTTTTTTGTGTCGGCAGAAGCCATCACAACACCTCCGGGACACATACAGAAGAGATAAACGCCTCTTTTGTCTTTAAGGTGTACGGCTCCTTTATAGGTGGCAGGTGGTAAAAAAGCGGCAAATTTTCCATATTGCATTCGGTTTATTTTAGTCTGTAAATGTTCTATTCTCACCCCGATAGAAAAACTTTTCGGTTCCATTTTTAATCCTTTTTGGTACAAATAGGTAATAGTGTCCCTTGCAGAGTGTCCGATACATAAAAGTAAATGTTGTGTATCAAACTCTTGCTTATTAGAACAAGAGACTTTTAAACCTTGTTTTTCTCTTTCAAAAGCAAGAAAAGTTGTATTAAAATAGAATGTTCCTCCTAGAGAAATAATTTCTTCTCGTATGTTTTTGACAACTTTTTCCAAATAATCGGTACCAATATGTGGTGTACTAGAATAAGTGATATCCTCTGTTGCCCCATGTTGAAAAAATTCAAATAAAATAAAGTCTATCAATTTATCAGATAAATTTGTTGTCAGTTTTCCATCTGAAAAAGCCCCTGCTCCACCTTCTCCAAATTGCACATTTGAATTTGGGTTTAGTTGCCTATGTTTTAGAAAAAGTTCTACCTCTTTTTTTCTATTTTCTATGGAAGAGCCTCTTTCTATAATAATTGGTTTTGCCTGACAACGAGCAAGATATAATGCTGCGAACATTCCAGAAGGACCAAAACCGACAATAATTGGTCGATATGGAAATGTCCATTTTGTATATCTAATTGGTGGATTGGAATGATATAACTCAATATCTTTGTTGTTCAACAATTCTAATCTGTTGGTGTTCAATTGAACATAAAATTGGTAATTGTAAACAACATTGTTTTTTTTTCTTGCATCAATGGATTGTCGTAGAATTTTTATTTGTTCTATTTCAGATAATGGAATATTATATTTATTTGAAATAGCATTTTTAATATCTGTTTTGTAGGCGACCCCAATTTGAAAATTTTTAATCTTTATTTCCATGATTAACAATAGATTGTGCTGTCAAATATGCACTTGAAAAGGCAAAAAACAGATTGTACCCTCCACAAACGGCATCTATATCTAACATTTCTCCGACAATGTACATATTTGGTATGTTTTTTACTTGAAAATGCTCGTCTATTTCCGATAAGTCAATTCCTCCAGAGGCAACTTGAGCAAATTCTAAATCATAAACAGAAATTATTTTTAGACGAAAATTTCTAATATCAAAAGGTTTTGTTTTGTATAATTGGTTTAATTTCGGTGCCAAAATTCCGCAAAAATCATGATGTTGTTCCCAATGTTTTGACAAGTCATAATTATCATCATAAAGAAAATCGAAAGACAAGAAACAATTTTCTTTGTTTTTCAAGCGATTATACCAAGCGGAAGCATTGAGTACAACAATGCCAGAAACTCCGTCTTCTTTAAAGGTAACTTCTCCAAATTCACTAAAAATCAATTTGTTGTTGTGCAATAAAGACAATTTTGTCTTTACCCTACAACCCGACAAAATTTTTGGATAGGCTTGTAAACGGAAACCAACCAAAGATGGTTGAAAGGCTTGTTTTTTCAAAGATAAATCATTAAGATATAAATTGTAGGTTGCTCTTTTTGAGGCTTTTGTGCCAGCAGGAGAGCCAGAGGCTAAGACAAGATAATCAAAATTACATTCAAAATTATTGATTTTGAATTTGTTTTCTATTTTTGTAATTTTTTTTACCTCAAAATCAGTTATTATTTTCACTTGTGAGGACAAATTCAATAAGAGTACATCTAAAACAGATTGGGAAGAAAAAGTAGCAGGATACACCCTATTTTCATCATCAACAGCAAGTCGAAGCCCCATTTGTTCAAAAGAATGCCGAATGTTTTCGATAGTTACTTGTTGTAAAAGTTTTTGGATAAAAATAGGATTATTGTAAGCAATTGGAGTGATTTGTGTGTTGAAAATGTTCGCTTTTCCTCCACCCGAAGCCTTTATTTTGGTTCCAACTTTGTTGTTTTTTTCAAATACAGTAATATTGAACAACTTATAATCAGAAAGCAACTTTGCCAAAAACAAGCCAGATGCACCTGCTCCAATTATTGCCACATTGATTTTTTTTTCGTTTTGCATATTTTACAAAGATAGCACAAATTTTATAAAGCAATTGCAAAAAACGTAAATAGTCCGTCCTTAAAAATCGCACATACCACACTTTCTTTCAATAATTCCAAG
>CALAVA010000352.1 GCA_937892025.1 uncultured Bacteroidales bacterium | reverse complement strand
ATTATAATAACTATAATAATGTTGCATTATGGAACTATCTGCCAAATCAAAACTTGTTTGCAAGGGTATAGGCATATCCCCTTCATCTTCTACAATGATAGTATTAGTGCCTACATCAGGTTGAATATCAAAACTAATGACCATCCCCGAATCTTCTATTACTATAATACCGCTGTCATCAATAAAAATGCTTTCTATCCCTTTCCCAGCCATTTTTGAGGTAGTTATACCCATTTTATTATATGCTAATTTCACGCCTTGCTTTGACCCTAATTGATAAAAAACAGGTCTTTGCAATGCTCTATTCCAATCAAGGACATTATAGATACTTGTATCACCGATTTTTATTTCTTTTATTTGGGCAAATTGGGTATATGTATACGATAGCGTTAAGCCACTTGGGTAACTCATTGTAGCAAGTTGCCCTATCTGATTATATGTATAATGATAACGAAAACTATCGTTTTCTACAACATAAATCTTTTCTTGCAATCTGCCTAAACTATCATGTTTATAAAAAATGGTTGTATTGTCGTAAGTTTCTTCACTTAAAACACCTTTTATACCATTGGCATCGTATGTATAATAAATATCTTTACTATTAGTATCATTTTCAATGTACGTATGTATTATTCTACCCAAACTATCATATTGATAATTAGACATATTTCCGTTTGCGTCGGTATAAGTTTCTATTTCATCAAAAGCATTGTAAGAAGTAGAGGTAGCCCCTGCATCAGTATCAAATGTAGTAATTTGTCTATTTCTTACATCGGTTTTTAGCGTATCAAACAAGCCGATAGGGTTTTCTATTATAGTGTTTATCATTGCTTTTCCGTTCTGCTGTTCTGATAAATAAGAAAAATTCAGGGTTTGTTCATTATTGTCTTGGCTATTTCCCGCAGAGCATGTTACCAAGTTGCCCATAGCATCTGTTTGCTTGGAAAAATAGACACCTCGTAAGGAATCATAAACTATGGTAATCAAAAACATAGAATCTTGTATTTGATAACTATATTGAAAATGGGTATAAGGACTTTTTTCTTTTTCCAATAAATCCATGGCATTATACGTGAAAAAAGTCCATTGTTTAGAGGTGTCTTCTGCCGTATAAGGTGTAGATTGTGCTATCAGTCGTCCTTGGAAGTCATATTCATTTTGAATAAACCTATCATATTTTTTTGTCAAAATTTCATTCCCTACGGCATCAAAATATGATGTTGAATAAATTCCTCCATTTTTACGGCTCCAAATACAATATTTTATATCAGGATTGCTTATCCCCCACATACTGCCTAAAACGTAAGCATATTGCTCCGACGAACCATCCGGATAAATTACCGATTTTGTTCTCCCAAAACCATCGTACGTATATGTTGTTGTATTGTTATTAATATCAGTGTATGTCAAAGGGTTCCCAAACTTCGGCTCAAATGTCCATCTTTCAACTTGATTATAGGCTTTTCTCAAGGTTGTAATAAATCTATATAAAGAGTCATAAGCATAATATTCGGCTCTATACACCTCATTACCAAAACTTTCACTTGTGGCAACTCCATAAATAGGATGATAGGTGCGATATGTTTTAAAAACATTCCCTCCTTGATACTGCTGTTTTTCACACAAATCTCCATTTGTATAAATATACATAGTGGTATCTTTTAGCCAAAGGGCAGAATTTCCTATTTGTCGGGAATGTATTTCTTGTAGCACTTTGGTCAATTGCCGTCCATCGGATAATGAAACTTGACCATAATCATATTTATATTGTTCAGCCCATTGGTCTTTCATGGAAGTATTTGTCTCTATTAATCTTCCATTGGTATAATTGATCTTATTGCTAATAGTTTTTTTCAATCCTTTGTCTATCAAAATAATAGAATCTTGCAATGGTAAACATAATCCATTAGGTAATGGCTGTATATGGCAAAAATAATTATAATTACTTATTTCATTATTATTAAAAATAACATCTCCGAAAAGAACTTCTTTTTTATAAGAAGACAACAACAAACGATGATATGTATCATTGTACTGATAAATAGTTTCTTCTCTATAATTTTGCACATTATCTTCACACATCGTTTTTCCAAAACCTAAAAATGCTCTTCTCCAATGGTCATATAATGGATTTTGATAAGAATAATTTTTACTAAACAATATGGATTCTGCTACATTGGCTTGTTTTTTAGAAAACGATGTTGCCAAAATAAGATTGGTTCTTAAACCACAATAGATAGTATTTAAATTGTTTTTTATTGTTGTTCTCACGCTTTTGGCTTCATAAGAAATAGAATACTGATTTGACAAACAATCAATTATTTTAGTGAGAAAACTACGTTGATATGCTCCCCGTGTTATTCCCTTGAGTTTGCCATTATTACATACCCATGTTATATCAACAATCCCGTCTCTATCCCCATCTGAAAACATTAAAGGCACATGCGGCAATTTGTTGGATAACAATGAACTATTTATATGATATTGTTCTGTATGTAGATAATTTTGAATTATATTTTCTATAGAAAAACCCAAAGTGAGATAAATATCAATAGAAGAACTTCCATTATTGCTTTCATAGGTATATACAATATCATCTTTTCCATCACCATTTATATCTATCAATTGAAAAAGAACATTATTGGGTGATGGTAAATTTGGGGGTATCTCAACAATGGGAAAACTTGTTGTTGAAAATCCATTTCCTGTACCCAAATAAACGCCCCAGATAGTGTCTATATAAAAATATGGCGTATCATTATATCGTTGACAACGTGTAAACAAATCTGTAATACCATCTCCATTTACATCTCCAAAATAAAAATGGGCTCTCGTTGTTGTTTCAAAAGACAATTTCGATATATTACTCTGATATAAATTAAAATTAATGTTAATAGAAGTACTATTTTTATAAATACGCCCCCCATTTTGTGGATGTATTATCAATAACTCCATTCGTCCATCTCCATCTATATCTATAGCCTCTAATTTTTCCTTTTCTCCTACAGAAATGCCCGCATAACTACTATTGCTCTGTGGATTACAAAAATTGGGATAAACATATACCATTCCATTTTGTACATAAATATAATCCAAAGCAGGATTGTCATCAAAATTGCCAAACAAGACTTGCTCTGGATTCGTATTCTCTGGCAACAAATATGACACCCAACTATTTCCTTCATATCGGCACCAATATGCCATGCCCTTGTCATATTTATAGTTGCTCTGTGTGCTAATAGCCACAGTTATCAATACTTCGTCTGTATTGCTCACATCGGCATCACACGATATGGCATTGAAGGTTATATCTGTATAATATCCACCATAAGGATGTGGCCATGGTCCGATTGTTAAGCCATGATTATCATTGGTGTCATGTAATAGTATCCTATTGTTAGCAACCCATATTCTCAATATACTATTGGTATCATTATTGAAAAAACAACCACTTAGTACACGCTGAATAGAAGCACTTTGCACAGAACGTATTCCTTCCCAATTGTAATATGAATTTGAAACGGTGCCATATTGAAAAAACAATGGAGAATAATAGTTGCTATCCGCATCAAATTCCTGAACTTGTACAAGATGAGGATAAAAACTGCCAAAATTACTATATTGTAAAATATATGTCTTGACAATTTCGTCTTTATGCTTGATAAGAACAGATTTTAATATGGTCTGTTGCACCACCCTTAAGCCTCCAATATATTGTATCTGAGCAATATTCGGTATTGTATCGTATTGAAATATAATACTATTGTAGGGTTTTAGATTTGCATAATGATTCCCTGTATAAGAGATAGAATCTATTAAAATGTTGTTTTCTAAGGATTTGTAATGATATAAAATGTAATTTCCATTCTTGTCCGCAAGACTATCTATATACCAATGATACCTAAAACTTGCTTCCGAAGAAGAATATTTTGCTACACTGCCATCATCACTTGTTGCTAAAAAATATTGCGGATAATTTGCTCCCAAATTGTGGCTTTCTACCCTAATATATGTTTCTTCTTCTGTTCCATAAACACAACCCTCTGAACCATAGTTCTTATTATTCAAAACAATAAGTCGTTGCCCATCTAATGCAAATCTGTCAGAGGTATCCATTGTTACCGCAGATATTTTATTATTACTGTCCGCTAAACTTTCTACATTAGCATAAAATTAGGGCTGAAACCAGA
>CALAVA010000351.1 GCA_937892025.1 uncultured Bacteroidales bacterium | reverse complement strand
GTTGTTGTGGCTGGCCGTATAGGTGCCGATGAGCAACTTTACCTTGTGCTCGTCGAAGACGACGGCCAGCCCCACGAGGAGAGCCATCACGGCAAGGCATTTCACATGGGGGGGCACGTCGGTATTGCTGTCGCTCAGGAGGTCGTTCAGTGTCCGGCTGTCGTCGTCGGTGAGCGGAAAGGTTGACCACACTTTGTTAAAGATAGCGGTGGCGGCGCGCTCGCAGTTGACGGTGGCGTTGCGGAGCGCCATTTTGTTTTGCGCGTTGTCGTCGACGTTTGACAGTAGGGCCACCTTGTTGCGTTCGGTGAGGTATCGATGCAAATGTTCGTTCAGCGATACGTCGGCGAGTTCGCGCCGGCGCGTGAAGAAGAGGTTGTTCTCTATCGTCTCGCTCAGGGCGAGTTCGATGCGGTCGGCCAGCGTGCAGAGGGCGTTGATGATATTGTTGAGCATCGTTTGTCGCTGGGGGTCGGCACCTCCCTCGGCCAAATGGGTGAGCATGAGGCGATAGTTGGTGGCCAATTCCTGCACGTTGTTGGCCATGGGCCACAGCAAAGCCTGCCGGGCAAGGGTGTACAGCAGTGTAAAGGCATCGGTCAAACGCCCCGCGGCGATGTGTCGGTCGAACGTCTCGCGGTGGGTATGTAATTCTTGTTTAGTCATATAGTGAGAATTTGGTGAGCCGTTGAGAAAAAGCGTGTCGGCTCCGGTTTGCGTAGTTATGGCAAAAATTGTGCCAACACGCGGCGAGCTGACATTCCGTCGCAACCATCGGGAAAATTGT
Source organism: uncultured Bacteroidales bacterium (assembly GCA_937892025.1). GTDB lineage: Bacteria > Bacteroidota > Bacteroidia > Bacteroidales > WCHB1-69 > UBA1205. The sequence continues at coordinate 7,215 of CALAVA010000351.1, read as the reverse complement.
GGCGTCGGTTTCGGGGAGGAAAAGCAGGTGTTTCGGGAAAAAGGAAAAGTCGGTTAGCATGTTAACTAACCGACTTTAAGCAAAATCGTAGCGGGACTGAGAATTGAACTCAGGACCTCCGGGTTATGAATCCGACGCTCTAACCAACTGAGCTACCCCGCCAATTGCGTGCAAAGGTATAATTTTTTTTATTATCATGCCCATATTTTATATCAATTATTATTTTTTTTCACATAATATTATTTGTAAATAAATGATAATAGGATTTTTATGAACTTAAAAATTTATAAATTGGCTAAAAGTTCCATTGAAAAATACAACTTTTATAGACCAAACGAGTTTGCAAAAAACACTTGTGAATTTAGTTTTCAGAAGGGTTCGTAAAAAAGTGTTATCTTTGCAAGATATGAATGGAGAGCAATTAGAATCAGTTGTTTTGGTGGGTTTGGTGCGTGCAGACCAAAATTGGGAGCGTACCAACGAATATCTTAACGAATTGGCATTTTTGGCGGAAACGGCCGGTGGAAAGGAGGTAAAGCGTTTTGTACAAACCTTGTCTCACCCAGATTCAAAAACCTATATCGGATCGGGCAAATTGCAAGATATTGCTAATTATATGCAAGATAATGACATTCATACGATTATCTTTGATGATGAATTGTCGCCTTCGCAAACAAGAAATATAGAGCGAATACTTTCTGCTTGTAAAGTCATAGATAGAACAAGGCTTATTTTGGATATTTTTTCTGCTCGTGCCAAAACCGCTCATGCTAAAATACAAGTAGAATTGGCACAATATACCTATCTTTTACCGCGATTGACACGTATGTGGACACACTTGGAAAAACAACGTGGAGGTATCGGTATGAGAGGCCCCGGCGAAAAAGAAATTGAAACCGACCGTAGAATTGTGAGAGATAGAATGGCTTTGTTGAAAGAACGATTGAAACAAATTGATAAACAAAAAACTACACAACGAAGCAATAGAGGACAATTCGTCCGTGTCGCCCTTGTCGGATATACCAATGTGGGTAAATCTACTATTATGAATCTTATTAGCAAATCTGATGTTTTTGCTGAAAATAAATTATTTGCTACTTTAGACACAACGGTTAGAAAGGTTGTTTTTGGCAATCTTCCTTTCCTATTGTCTGATACTGTGGGGTTTATACGAAAATTGCCTCATGGGTTGATAGAGTCTTTCAAATCTACTTTAGATGAAGTGCGAGAAACAAACCTATTGTTGCATGTGGTGGATATTTCTCACCCAGATTTTGAAGAACAAATAAAAGTTGTAGAACAAACTTTGACAGAAATTGGTGCGGACAATAAACCTACCATTTTGGTTTTTAATAAAATAGACAACTATCATTGGATAGAAAAAGACAAAGATGATTTGACAGATAAACAGAAAGAAAATATTTCTTTGGAAGAGCTGCAAAATACATGGATGGCACAAGCCAAATGTCCAACTTTATTTATTTCTGCCAAAAACAAAATCAATATAGAGCAATTTCGCAAAGTTGTTTACGAGGAAGTTAAACGCTTGCATGTAAAAATTTATCCTTACAACAATTTCTTATGGAATGATGATTGGGAAGACTTTGTAAACACTATTTAAGTATAAAGTTTTATCTTTGCAAAAATGTAATCATAGATTAAAATGTTAAACGAATATTTTAGGTATAAAAACATAAAATTATATAACAATAATGTTCTTGAAGAATCGTTATTTTGTAAACCATTTATTGATTTGATTGTTACATCTCCGCCTTATAATGTAGGTATAGAATATAATTCAAATGACGATGAGTTATCCTACGAGCAATATCTTGAATTTTCAGAACAATGGATGAAGAATTGTTATAATTGGAGCAATACACAAGCAAGATTTTGTTTAAATATTCCACTAGATAAAAACAAAAATGGAAATAAGTCAGTTGGGGCAGATTTAACTCAAATAGCACAAAAAGTTGGATGGAAATATAAATTTACAATTATTTGGAATGAAGGAAATATTTCAAGACGTACAGCATGGGGAAGTTGGAAATCTGCCTCTGCTCCTGTTGTAATTGCACCTATTGAGTTAATAGTTGTTTTATATAAAGATGATTGGAAAAAAACTAATGGTAGTAAAATATCTGATATTACAGCCGATGAATTTAAAGATTGGACAAATGGAGTTTGGATATTTAATGGTGAAAGCAAAAAAAGGATAGGCCACCCGGCTCCTTTTCCCAAAGATTTACCATATAGATGTATTAAAATGTTCAGTTATATAGATGATATGGTTTTTGATCCTTTTTCAGGAAGTGGTACCACATTAATTGTAGCAGAAAATAATGGGAGAAAAGCAATCGGAACAGAAATAGATAAAAACTATTGTAAATTAGCAAAAGATAGAATAATTAGTGAAACAATAACTTTGAATTTCGATATATAATATGGCAAAAAAGAGTTTGACTCAAATAGATTTAGTAAAAGAGTATTTTATCAAGCATCCCAACAAAAATATAGCTCATCCACAAGTTGTGGATTGGGTTGTAAATGAATGGCGTAAACGTAAAGGTGAAGTATTTAGGGACCCTGATAGAGCAATACGAACACTCTATCAAAAAGGATTTCTTGTAAAAGTAAAGAAAGGTGTCTATAAGTATGACCCAAAGTTAATAACAAATAAAGTGCAAGAAGATTTTACTGAAGCACAAAAGAAAATAATTCTAAAAAAAGATAATTACAAATGTGTTATGTGTGGTAAGGGTAAAAAAGATGGTGTAGAACTTCATGTTGATCATATTATTCCTAAATCATTAGGTGGTCAGGCAACTATTGAAAATGGACAAACACTTTGTTCTCAACATAACTTTTTAAAGAAAAACTTAAACCAAACTGAAACCGCCAAAAAGATGTTTATTCATCTCTACGAACTCACAAAAGCAAAGGGAGAAGTAAAACTAAATAAATTTGCTACAGATATTCTTAAAGTGTTTGAAAAATACGGTATCAATGGACATATAGAGTGGAACAAAGATAAATAAGATAGGAAAATTTTAAATTCCAAAATTCTGCATCTTCCCTCGCAATATTAATAAATGGGCAAACTTTTCCAATTTTATATCTTTCTCGTATTGTTGTAATTGAAAAAACTAAAAAAAAGACTATAAAGATAGAAAAATCTAACAAAATATAAAATTGGGTAGAATTTTTTCCCCGAATGAATGTATGAAACTCCCCGCACCTCAAAATAAAATAGTAAATTTGCATTTTTACAAAAGTTTATAGATAGAATCAAATATACTTTATGAGTATTTATATTTTAGCCATAGAATCGTCTTGCGATGACACCTCGGCAGCAGTGTTGAAAGATAATGTTTTATTATCCAATGTTATAGCCAATCAAGATGTTCATGCTCAATATGGTGGAGTTGTTCCCGAATTGGCCTCAAGGGCACATCAGCAAAATATTATTCCTGTTGTCAGCAAGGCACTTTCTGATGCACAGATTTCTAAAAAAGACCTTTCTGCGGTAGCCTTTACGCGTGGTCCGGGGCTATTGGGGTCTTTATTGGTCGGCGTTTCTTTTGCCAAGGCTTTTGCATACGCTTTGCAGATACCTTTGGTAGAAGTTGATCATTTGCAAGGACATATATTGTCGCATTTTATTCATAAAGATACACCTTGTCCTCAATTCCCTTTTTTGTGTTTGTGTGTATCAGGTGGACATACGCAAATTGTGAAAGTGAATGACTATTTTGATATGGAAATAATAGGAACAACTATTGATGATGCTGCAGGTGAGGCTTTTGACAAAGTGGCAAAGATTCTCAATCTTCCTTATCCGGGTGGTCCTTTGGTGGATAAGTTGGCAAAAGAAGGAAATCAGCGTGCGTTTTCGTTTAGTCAAGCACATTTACAAGGATATAATTATAGTTTTAGCGGTCTAAAAACCTCGTTTTTATATTTTTTGAGAGATAAATTAAAAGAAGATGCAGATTTTGCACAAAAACATATCAATGATTTGTGTGCTTCTATTCAATATGAGATTATTAATTCGTTGATGAAAAAATTGATATTAGCCGCTAAAGATTTAAAAATAAAAGAAATAGCTATTGCAGGTGGTGTGTCGGCTAATAGTTGTTTGCAACAAACGCTTAAAGAAATGGGGCAAAAATATGGCTGGACCATTCATATTCCTTCTTTGAAATTAAGCACAGACAATGCCGCTATGATTGGTATTGCAGGCTATTATAAATATTTAAAAGGCGAATTTTGCCCTTTGGATGCGGTGCCATATTCTCGTCAAATAAAATAAAAATTGATTTTCCCTAATAGGCTTGTGCATTCTCTTAATAATATAAAATTGGCTCATTTTTGTAAGGCGTTGAATATAAGAGTTCTTCCTTGTTTTTTATTGCTTTTTGGCATCCATCAACTTCTTTGGGGGCAGGATAGAGAGTTTGAATCTATCAAAGATTTTACTTGTTATTTTGATATAAAAGATGTCCCATTAAAAAATGTTTTTCCACAAAATGATTTAAATACAGATAAATCCTTTTTTAAATATATTCTTACTCTCAAAACGATATTACGACAAAAAAATGATAGTCTTTACATTGTATTGTCTGTTGATAAGCACAAGAATGATTGTATGGCACGTTATCGCAATTTTTTGATTCAAGATGCCATTTTTGCTGATAAAATGGCTTGTTCTGTTAATGTTTATGTTGAGGACGAGCCATACAAAACCTATTTTGTTGATTATAAAGTACAACAAACTGAAAAAGTTTTATTAGACACCTTTTGTCTCTTATCTGACAATGCGAACAACATTCAGGCAAGCGTTTTGAATTTGCATATAAATTTTGATACGATTGCCTTGCAAAAAATGAGACAACGAAAAGAAATGATTGATAATTATTATTGTTGTGATAGCCTTTTTCAAAAATATCATGCAGATTTAAATAAAATAGATACAACTTTTGTTGATAGATTTCCACTTTATACTTTCACATTGAATGACATAGAAAAGAATATACAAAAAATTGAGAATCAAAAATTTGATTCTATGTTGCTTCAATCTGGTTTAGACGTGGATAATTTTAGGCAAAGTTTGGAAAAACTATATCAACATTTGAATCAAATGAAATTGCATGTCGCTCAAAAGAATAGCCGTTTGGACGATTTGTTTTTTCAAAAAGCACAACAATTTGAATATAATGGAGATACTTTGCAGGCTATTTTTTATTATAATAGAGCATTGAGTTACAATCCTTTGCATTGTTCTTCCATCGAAAATTTAAGTCTTGTTTATTGTCAAACCAAAAGATTGTATGACAATTATTTGTTATGGAAAAACATCAAACTTAGAGGGGAAAATCTGCCTTGTGAAAATCGTTTGCTAACCATTATTTTTGATAGTTTGTTCAATCGGATAGAACAATTTATGGACAACAAAAACTATTATGATGCTTTAAAAATAATAGATACAGCAGATATGTTTTGTCATCTTGTTTCGCATTCTTATTGTCAAGTGCAATTGCCTATGCTTAAAGAACAAGCCGAGCAAGGCATTTATTTGGCTTATTTTGAAGTAATTGCTCGCTCGGTTCGTGTAAAAAAATATGCTTTGGCACAAACCTATTGTTATGGTTTAGCCGATTTGATGTTGTTACACAAAAATAACCCAAAACAACATGTTGATTTTGTGTCTATTGTAAACAAAATTGTTCAAGCACAAAATAATGATATACAACAAATGTTGCTTTTAAAGCAATATGAAAAAGCCTTGACAAATATAGAAAATCTCATTGCATTTGTTGATTCTGTAGATATAGGCGATTTGCCCAATTTTGAACAAGCCTATCAAACTATTCATACGAATATCTATCGTCAAAAAATGAATAAAGTTCAGATAGAAAGAAAAAAGAAAAATTATTCATTAGCAGATACTTATGAAAATCTCGCTCAACAATACAAAAATCAATATCAGCAATATATTGTTGAAGATACTTTATTGGCTGTTGAAGAAACTATCATTGTTGATAATTCAGATAAATACAATGAGTTATGGGCAACTATCAAAAAATATGAAATTACAAGAGGTGATTATATTTTATTAGATAGTTTTTTACTTTTATATCAATATGATGCAGAAAAATCCTTAAAAGAAACATACTTGATAGACAATAAATTGATGCCATCGCTTAAATATGCTTTTTCCAAATGTAATCAATGGATTTGGTGTGCCGATTTTGAGGGAGCCAAACGATTGTATGGAAAGGTAGAAAAACTCATTCACGCCTATAATTTGGAAAATCATATAGAAATAGCCTCACGCAAAGAGGATTTTTTGCAATTGTCAGAAACTCGCAGACGATTATATTTGGAAGAAGAATTTCATCGTAGTGAAATCTTGGCACAAAATTTAGTTCGAGAAAAAAAATACAATGATGCCTATCGGTTGTTATATAAAAAACAGCAAGAATTGCAAGAAAAAGATTTGTATAGCCAACATATTTATACGCAAATTCAGAAAATTAAAGCACCCGCTACCTTTCAAGAAAATCAACAAAAGATACAAATATTACTGAATTTAAAACAATATCAAGAGGCTTTTGAAAAATATGAACAAAATATGCTGTTTTACCAAAACGAACATATAGAAAAACAACAACTTACTTGTGATAGTTTGATTGATTTTGTTTTCCAAAATCCTAAAGAAGAGATACTTATGGCGGCTTGTGAATATTTTTTGAAAAAAGAAAACTATGACAAGGCCATCAGTGTGTATTTTTATATGCAAAAAAATAATTATTTAATCAAAGACAAACAAATAGATGCTATTGCACAATTATTTAAATCTTATTTGAAAAATGAGTCTGTTTTAACAAACTATGCCTTTGAGTTAAAGGATAAATTGTTTTTATCAAAAATATGTTCCAAAAGAACTTATAAAATGATTATTAAACAATGATTTATGAATAATTTTTCATCTTTATTGATAGATTGGTACAAAGAGCATAAACGAGAATTGCCTTGGAGAGGGGAACATGACCCTTATAAAATATGGATTTCTGAAATTATATTGCAACAAACTCGTATAGAGCAGGGACGGGCTTATTATTTGCGTTTTATAGAACAGATTCCTGATATACAAACACTTGCTAATGCTTCTGAAGATGAAATATTGAAACTTTGGCAAGGATTGGGCTATTA
>CALAVA010000350.1 GCA_937892025.1 uncultured Bacteroidales bacterium | reverse complement strand
CCCCTTGGGCCCCTGCCACAATATCAATCAAACCATCATTATCCATATCCACCAATTGAATGGCATACAAAGTATCAGCAAAATTCAAATTAGAAAAATTGGACAAAGGAGACTTATAGGTCAAGTCTGCATTTTGTGTATTATTTTCAAAATACATCAAATAATCTCCATTTGTTAGAAGTAGAATATCATTTTTGCCATCTCCATTCAAATCGGCAACAGCAGGATACAACATTTTATAACCTTGTGAACGCAGATGAAGAAAATCATTTGTAATAAGTTGAAATTCTGGTTTTGAAATGGTGCCAATATTTTTTAAATAAGCCAAACTTGCCGAATAATGACAAGTCAAAGAATAGGCTGTGGCGGTAGCACTATCAAAATAACCGGCATTACCGACCAACAAATCCACCAAACCATCATTATCAATATCAGCAAAAACAGGAAAAGCACAAGAGCCAAAATCTAACATATTTTCTTGTAAAAAACTTTTTGTCTGCAATTGAAAATCTGGTTGTAGGCTTGTGCCTATATTCTTATACCACCATACACTTTCCTTATTTTCAGACTTGGAAAAAGACACATCAAAAGGGGAAACGAGCAAATCTTTTACCGTATCCGAACTAATATTCAGCAACATAGCACATGGCATAGAATATAAATCTATCGGATTCTGTGCATTAGGAAAATCTGAAGAGACTTGCGTAAAATGAGCAGAGTCTGTGCTTCCACCATTGTGTAAAAACATCACATTAGGATAATCCATATCTCCAAGCACCAAATCACAAAGACCATTATGGGTAAAATCTGCCACCAACATCGTTGAACCTGTATGTCTTTGTTGCTTACTAAGTGCTGATTGAGTACAATAATCATTCAAAGTAATTTGATTATCTTCTCCACTTTCTGAAAAATGCCCCCAACATCTATCAACAACTTCAAACTCAAGTTGAGAACAATTTCCATAGTTCTCCATAGACATATTTCTATGGAAATCAACATATTTCCCCAATGACCAAAAGGCTAAAATATCTACATCGCCATCGCCATCCAAATCTTGAATAACTAAATAATCTGAAGGCGTACAAAACAAATTTATTTTCGGACTCCCCGTATAATATGTTGATAACAAGCGTTCTGAAAACACTTCAAATTTAGGAATCGTATCAGAAATATTTCTAAAAACCTTTATTCCTGCATTGTTATAGGTAAAAATATCTTCTTTGCCATCTTTATCAAAATCAAGCAACTGCATAAAACCTGATAATTGTGGAAAATAGGCACTATATTGCGGAGCATAAACAAAATTATCCTCTTGTTTTAAAAAGACTTTCAAACGATTGCCATGTACATCAAATGCCACCAAATCCTTAACTCCATTTCCATTGCAATCCATTCTACCAAACTGCATTGAATTCATGCCCCCATAAAACGGATAATCAAAATAAGTGGAAAGGCTATCCCTCACTATAACCCCATTACTATAAGCAAAACCAAAATCATATTTTTGCTGTGCAGCAACAGAAATACTAATGAATAAACCTATCAAAAAAAAACACTTTGCCAATTTCATTTACTAAAATTAAAAGACAAAGATAAGCATTTTATTGATATAAACTCTATATGTGGCTTAAAAATGTTTGCTGTTTGCTAATTTGTAAGCAATAAAGGAATGAAACTATTGTCCTACTTATCTTATTTGACAATAAAAGCATCTTTGGCATAAGAGCGATAATATTTTAATTTTTGTTGAGCAATTTCTTTAGTTGCGAAATGGCCTATCATATAGCGATAATATTTACCAGTGTGCATTTCAACAACCACGTCCCCTTCCTGTACATGCATTTGCTTGGCTATATCTTGTTTGGAATGTTTTAATGGCAACGAGGCCACTTGCACATAATAATATCCATCAAACATTTTGGACTCCGACAACAAAGAAGTATCTTGTTGTTTCACATACAATGAATAGGATGGAGAGGTTTGCTTGTGCATTTTTCCATGGCTTGTTTCACATATCAAAGCCGCTTCTCCCCATTGCAAACCAGAAATTGTATCATTCATTTTCATCGTAAAAGATATTTGCAAGGTATCTGTTTCTGTTTTAGGGAAAGAAGGTGAAATAAGGGTTAATATTCTATCATTGGTATCCCATAGCAATGTATCAAAATCATATTGCAAACATTGAATATTTCCGACAAAACGCTGTTGAAAACGCATTTTTCCTCCTTGAGGAATGTTAAAAAACTTCACCTTTTCGGTTACTATATGCGAGTTAGTGTCAAATTCCACTAACATAAGCATATTTTGTGCTGACAAATTCTGCACAAACAAAAATACCAATATCAAGAATGGAAGTCGTTTCAATGCACCAAATCTTTAACGATTTCCATACATGGCTTCGTAATATTTTTGATAATTACCCGAAGTTACATTTTTAAGCCATTGTTCATTGTTGAGATACCATTTTACAGTTAATCTAAACCCTTCTGTAAATTTGATAGAGGGTTCCCAACCTAATTCTGTTTTTAGTTTGGTAGCATCTATTGCATATCGCAAATCATGCCCTGCTCTATCTTTCACATAGGTTATCAAGGCTAAAGAAGTACCTTCAGGCCGCCCTAATTCTTCGTCCATAATTTGTATGAGATTCTTAATTAAATCGATATTTTTCCATTCATTATTGCCACCAATATTATAAGTTTCTCCATTTTTCCCCTTATGAAAAATAACATCAATGGCCTTGGCATGGTCTTCTACATACAACCAGTCTCTCACATTCAGACCTTGTCCATAGACTGGCAATGGTTTATTGTGTAAGATATTATTAATAAATAAGGGTATTAATTTTTCAGGGAATTGATTTGGACCATAATTATTTGAACAATTAGAGATGACATTAGGCATACCGAATGTATCATGATAGGCTCTCACCAAGTGGTCAGAACTTGCTTTTGAGGCTGAATATGGACTATGAGGTGCATAGGGCGTTGTTTCTACAAAAGCCCCCGTGGCTCCCAAGGCTCCGTACACCTCATCGGTGGAAATATGGTAGAAGCGTTTGTCGTTCATATTATCAGCCCAAATAGCACGAGCGGCATTGAGCAAATTTGCCGTCCCGACAATGTTGGTATAGATAAAATCTAAGGGAGAGGCAATCGACCTATCTACATGAGATTCTGCCGCCAAATGTATGACCGCCTCAAACTGATATTGTTGGAACAAATTGAACTTTATTACTAAATCCATTTGTATATAAAAGTTTTGAGAAATTGAATAAAAAGGTAGATATAATAATGGAAAATGAAACAATTCCTACTTTTGTAAGATATAT
>CALAVA010000349.1 GCA_937892025.1 uncultured Bacteroidales bacterium | reverse complement strand
GATATTAGTTATATGTTTAGTGGTTGCACAACACTTGAAAGTGTTGAAAATGAAAGAAAAATATGTCTTGCCCAATACATCTTCAATTAAATTAGACCATCTATGGGAAGATATTAACAATCCTTTTGCAAAAGAGGTGTACCAACAATTGACAAAAAAATCTTTGACACTATTGGCCAACAAAAATAATATACTTCCATTACAAACTTCCAAAAACGTACTTCTACTAACTGAAAGTAAAAGTGGCGGAAAAGTGCTTATGGAAAATCTTGAAAAGAATATAGAAGTAAAACAAATAACAGCCATTTCATCTTTGGCGGACAAAAAAGCAGAAATCTATGCACAAATAGACAAATATGACTATATTATTGTTAGTTTGCACAATCTGACACAAACACCACAAAAATCTTATGGAATGAACAATAAGACAATAGCCTTGTTGGATACGCTTACCAAAGGCAAAAAACCTGTTGTGTTGTTGCTTATGGGTAATCCCTATGCTTTGAATACCTTATCTTTTGCCGATAAGTTCGCCGCTATTTTGGTGGCTTATCATCCTGTCGCTATTGCAGAAGAAGCAGTCGCTCAGGCTCTTTTGGGCAAAAATCCCATTTGTGGTAAATTGCCTATTCAACTTAAACAATTCCCAATACATACAGGTATAGATTTTCGTTGCAATGAAGATAAGACAAGCAACAAACCCAATGTGTTTTACAAAAATAAGATAGATGAAATTGTGTATAATGCCATACAAGAGCAAGCCTTTCCGGGCTGTCAGGTTCTCATAGCACAGAAAGGAAATATTTTATATAAGAAAAATTATGGAACAATTTCCTATCAAGACAAAAGACCTGTAACTGATTCTACCATATACGACTTAGCGTCTTTGACAAAAATTATGGCTACAACCTTGGCAATAATGAAACTCTATGATGAAGGCAAAATTAAACTAAATGCCAAGTTAGTAACCTATCTTCCAATATTGAAAGGTAGTAATAAGGAAAATATTACTATCGCAGAAGTGATGACCCATACAGCAGGCTTGCCCGCTTGGATACCCTTTTATCGAAAATGGGCTCCATTTTATAACGATGCCATAGACAAACAGATGAGAGAAGATTTGTGGCAACAAGAATATTCTCCACAATATGCTATCAATGTGGCCAACAATCTTTATTTTCGTACAGAATATTGTGATAGTCTCTATCAAACTATTATCAATTGTAAACTGAATGCCACCAAAAATTATTTATATAGCGATTTGGGATTTTATCTGTTGGCAGAAATCGTCAAAAAAATAACAGGAAAATCTCTTGATGTATATTTAGAAGATACCTTTTATCGTCCAATGGGTTTGACTTATACTTTGTTTAACCCATTGGAAAAATATACACCCGCAAACATTGCCCCGACAGAGAACGATACCATATTTCGTCATCAGCAATTATGTGGCTATGTGCATGACCAAGGTGCGGCATTGTTAGGAGGTGTCTCAGGACATGCAGGATTGTTCTCTACGGTTGATAATCTTTATGTGATTGCACAAATGCTTTTGAATGAAGGGGTGTACAAAGGCAAACGATACTTAACTTCTGAAACTGTGGCTTTGTTTACTTCTTATTATTATCCTAATGGTCATTCTTGTCGCAGAGGCTTGGGGTTTGACAAACCTGCAAGAGGCAATGCCCTTTCGCCTTGTTGCAAGGCTGCTTCACCTTTGAGTTATGGACATAGTGGTTTTACGGGAACTTTTCTATGGATAGACCCTCGATATGATTTAATTTATATTTTCTTGTCCAATCGGGTGTGTCCAGATGCAGAAAATAATAAGATAACTACAATGAGTGTGCGTTCCTATATTCATAGTTTTGCTTACAAAATGGTAGAATAAATTTAAACAATAATTAAAAACCTTGTACAGTGCGTTTTTTAAAACGAAGTTTTGCTCATAATGGCTTGTAGCATTTCTTTAGCACGAAATAGTTTGGCTTTGACAGAACCCAAAGGAATGTTCAGCCTTTGGGCTATTTCTTCATAGGATAATTCTTCATAATAGCGAAGCAATATCAATTCTTTGTAATGGGGTTTTAGTTGTTCCACAAAAGAGCGGACAACGTAAGCCTTTTCCTTAGAAAACATTCTCTCTTCAGGATTTGGCGTGTCATCATTGATATCCATAGGAATGCCTCTATCATACTCTTCGGAGTCATAATTTAATGTCAAGGTGTCAATTCTTTTTTTTCTCATAAAATCGACACAATTGTTAGAGGCAATTTTGAACAGCCATGTGCTGAATGCCGATTCACCTGTATATTGGTGTAAATGTTTAAAGGCTTTACAGAAGGCTTCTATGGTTAAATCTTCGGCTTCGTATGAATTGTTAACCATTTTAAACATAAGCATATACAGAGAATCTCGATAATTGGCCATCAATTCTGCATACGCTTTTTGACTATTGTTGTACACAGCCTCTCTAATCAAAGCATAATCTCGTTTTGCTTTGGGATTGTTCATTACTTTGCATTCTAATTCCATCGCTCTTGCTTTTTAAATAGTAATACAAATTGCAATAGAGGTTGTAATATAACGAAAAACAAGTCAAAAAGAGGTACCCAAATAGTTAAATGTTTTTCGTTTAATATTTTTCCCGCTCTTGCATATAAAAATAACTGTGATAGAGATTTTATTACATATAACGATAAAATTAAAACAACTGCCTTTATATTTAATATATACAAAAATAATGCCACTAAAATCAATATATACAAAGAAAAATTGGATAGCCAATAAAATCCTAAAATGCTTTTGTCTATAGATTTATAGTATTTGCTTGCACTCAAATGTCTTTTCTTTTGATGTATCCATGCTGAAAATGTAGTATGCTTTTGAACGGAGAGTGTATGAGCCTCTGGTTGGTAAACACAAAAAGTGTTGTCTTTTTTGGCGGCTAAGTTTACCAACAAATCATCATCTCCTGAAATGCTATTCATGGCAAACAATTGACTATAATTTTCGATGAATAAACTTTTGTCATACATCATATTACGTCCAACTCCCATATAAGGGTGTCCTATTTTTGCCATAGAGAAATATTTGATAGCCGTGTCCAAGGTGTCAAAACGTATAAGTTTGTTTAATAGCCCTTTTTTGTATTCATAGGCTCCATAGCCTAAAACAAATGAATTTTCTTTTTTGTGGGCTGCCACCATGTCTGTAATCCAATTTAGACTTTTGGGACAACAATCGGCATCTGTAAGCAATACCAACGGATATTTTGCCGATTTTATACCAAGTGCTAAGGCAAATTTTTTGCCAAAACGATTTTCCATATTGGTGGAAATGTGTGCTAATTGCAAGTGGGCATAATCTTGTTGTAAAACTTTGATAACATTCTCTATATTGTCATCTGAATTGTCATTGACAACGATAACCTCAAAACATGGATAAGAAAAATTTTGCCTTTGGGCGCATGAACTACATT
>CALAVA010000348.1 GCA_937892025.1 uncultured Bacteroidales bacterium | reverse complement strand
AAAAAAGCAACGATAAAATGTATGTTTATGCAATCTAATTTTTATTTTTTGCAAGACAAAAACAAAAAGTAAGAAAAATAGTTATATATTTGCAAAAATTATCGAGATAAAGAGATTGTTTTTAGGGCTTCGGCTGTCTTTTGTCTTGAGAATTTAAATAATGTATAATTAGAGGTCCATAAAAATAGTATCGTGAAAAAGAAATTTTCCATTCTCACCGCTTTATTGATGGCAACATCTTTTCTAACTATCCACATGAGCAATTGCAGGTGTCAATCGTTTGAGGAAACATACACAATTTACCCTATTCCTCAAACAATGATAACTCACCAAAATGTAACATCGTTTTCTAAAACGCTCACCATAGTTGCCGAACAGGGTATAGATGAGGTAACTATCAATCGGGCAAAGCAAATCCTTACCGAAAAAGGGATAGACGTATCTGTGGCTTCCAAACCGAGCAATACTTCCAATCTATACTTGGGTATAAATGGTTCCAAATCTATAGCAGATAAAATGGGGATTTCATTAAAACTGAACAAAAAAATTTTTTCTTTGAATAAATATGACAAACACATTTTATCATTAAGTTCAAAAAAATCTTATGCTCAAGTTCTTATTCTCGGAGAAAATACAGACGCTGTATTTTGCGGATTAGCATCTTTGGAACAAATTTTAGATTGGGGGAAAGATGATTTTCCGTGTGTTACCATTTATGATTGGGCAGACATACAACATCGTGGAGTCATTGAAGGCTACTATGGCATTCCCTATTCGGCAGCAGTTACCAAAGACTTGTTCCGTTTTATGGCACGATACAAACTCAATACTTATATGTATGGAGCCAAAAGCGACCCTTATCATTCCAAATATTGGAGCGACCCATACCCTACTAACATTACTTCAGAACAAGAGCATATCGGCTATCTCACACAAGATATGATGAAAGATATAACAACAGTCGCCAAAGAATGTAAAGTAGATTTCATTTGGGCAATACACCCGGGAAAAGCATTTGCTGACCCCAACAACAAAAACATTATTGCTCAAATAATGAAAAAATTTGAAAGCATGTATGCTTTGGGAGTTAGACAATTTGGTGTATTTGTTGATGATGTCGGTGTTCCTTCTGACACGGCTATTCTAAATCTTTGTGCTAATAATCTTACCCATCTACAAGCCGCTATAGACGCTCGTTGGAACAAACAAGGAACGGCAGCAGAAGACACCGTAAAACCCTTAAACTACGTGCCACAACTATACGCTTACGCTTGGGTGTCTGAAAATAAAGCCAAAGAATTTTTCAAAAGTTTAACCCCGGTTCCCGATAAGGTTAATATTTTTATTACAGGAGCAAATGTGTGGTCTGTGCCTAATAACATAGATTTGAAAAAAGTAGAAGGGTGGTTAGGAAAACAAACAAGTTGGTGGTGGAACTACTTGTGTAACGACCCCGAAATGTCAAAAATATTCTTAACCGATATGAGTACCAATTTTAGAGATGAAAAACATATTCTCAATACATTGCGTATAGAAAACCATATAAATCTTAAAACTTTGATTGTAAACCCTATGCAACAAGGAGCCTTGTCTAAAATTGGGTTATTTAGTGTCGGTGATTATGCTTGGAACAACACGATGTTTAATAGTTTGCGTAGTTGGGAAGCCGCTGTGCCTGCTGTAGTGGGAAAAGAAAGAGCTAAAGATTTGATAAACATTATCCCTGCACTACGCTATTTTGATAATGACGAATTTGAATATTGGACTACCAGATACAAATTATCGGTGGAAAAAGGCAAACCTGCTCCCAATTCTTTAATCATCATATTAAAAAGACTCTATGCCTCTTGTTTAGTTATAGAACAAATGAAAAACTCTTCCAATGAAAGCGACCGCTTGTTTTATGAAGATATTCGCCCTTGGCTAAAAAAACTTGAAGCCATGGCTAATGAAACCATTCTCTTACTTGAACACAAACCTGCTGAAGCCATTGACTATGAAAATAATCCAGATTTCCGATTTGATATTTTAGAAGGAATGGGCGATGATATAACTACCTCCAAAATAACAGCAGAACCAAGTACACAATGCTTATTGCCATTCATCTATTGGCTTAGAGAACAATAATACAAACGAAAAAACGAAACAACAAAACCTATCATTGATAGGTTTTGTTGTTTTATAAGTAGGCAAACTTCCCTATTTCTCTTTTAGTCATTCTTTCGGGAAAATGTTACTTAACCCTAATACCATAAATCTTTTTCACCGTCCGCACTCCACGATAGTTTTCTATCTCCATAACACGAAATACACCTTTCTTTTGGGCAATCAAACAAACTGTAACAATTTGTGCATCTCCTCCGGGACAAGGATTTGTTTCAAACAAAGGATTAACATATTGGTATGATGTTTTCCTCATAAAGGCTTCTTTGTCATAGTCCAATTCATACCCAATACCTACAGAAGCATGTACACGCAATGTAAACGTTATGCTATCACCTTTTGATATAATGGTATCTAATTTTTGAACATTTTGCTCAATAATATATTGAGTGTTTTTTTTATTTTTATTAGCCTGCATTATTTTAGGTGTTTGGGCATTTAAACATACTACACTCATCAGCAAGGCAAAGAATGATAATATCTTTTTCATATTTTTGTACTATAATTTCATTTTGCAAAAGTAAAAAAAATATGTTTTATGCCAAAAAAAACACAAAAAAATTGTAGGAATAAAAAAACACTTTCCAATATAGGAAAGTGTTTTCTGTTTTGGGGTTTGATTACCCTCTTTTGTACCTCGGGCGGGACTTGAACCCGCACGAACGTAATGTTCAAGGGATTTTAAGTCCCTCGTGTCTACCAATTCCACCACCAAGGCTCCATTACTCTTATGAGAGAGCGGAAAACGAGACTCGAACTCGCGACCCCAACCTTGGCAAGGTTGTGCTC
>CALAVA010000347.1 GCA_937892025.1 uncultured Bacteroidales bacterium | reverse complement strand
CTGAAAGCGGGATAAGCAAGTACAGCTTTCCCACGTTCTTTTGTTTAATCAATAATGCCGAATCAGGGGATAGTTATAGGCGGCAAATTTGTGAATGTAAAAAATAAAAGAGGTTTTCTTATTCTCTGTTCTGTTTTTCTGCTGCTCATAGGAATATACATCTATCTCCTGTACCGCCCGACCAACCTTTATATGTTTAAGGTCTTTGAGGTTACAGATTCATTTTGGATTATAGAAAATCTGAGACAATGTGACTATTTCCCGCCAAAGCAATCTCTTCCAGAATGGGTCATCTACAACTTGCCTGACGGATTGTGGCTCTTGTCATACATGATTGTAATGGAGGTCATCTGGGGGGATGGAGATAATATAAAGAAACTGCTATTTGTTTTCGGTATGCCTATTATAATTCTGGCATGGGAAATCTTACAATTATTTCATGTAGCAGCAGGAACATGGGATGTTAGAGATATGTTATCCTATCTTGTAGCAATCATCATATTCTTATTGTATAAATTGTTTCATTGTATAACTAAAAATCCAAAAAATTATGAAAAAAATTTTTGACTACAGAATTATCTTATCTGTGATTGCCGCAGTTGTTTTTTATCTGGGTGCAACAAGTTGTGCTACAACGGCTGATACCGCCTATAAAGATGCACTAAAAAGAGCAACAGGTGGTGGTAGCAATTCATCTGCAAAAGATGGTGCAGAAAATCAAGTTGAAAAAAATCGTACATTTACATACGAAGATTTGAAAGATATGGTAAAAAATGATCAACTATAACAAACTAATTTTTAATTAACTAAAACATCCTTTTTTATGAAAAAATCAATCTTTCTTTTATCTGTAGCAACTTCTGCTATTATCTTCAACTCTTGTTCTTCCTCCAAAGGAGGCATCTATCTTGAGATGTTTAGTCCAGAAGAAAGCGGTCTGAATTTGGTCAAGATTACAGATGAAGCAAACGGGAGCGTTATAGCAGGAACTTCCGGTAGTCTTCTGCCCGGTACAAATTATGCTAATGCACAATGTGGCTTTAATAAAGACCACAATTTCAGATGGGCATGTTATCCCAACCTTTCTGTCTCGCCAGACGGATTCAAACTTGCATATATAGCAAACTCTAATAAACAAAATAACATTATGGTTCGCAACACCAATTCTCAGGGAATATCTACACAGCGAACATTCCGTAATGTTGTTGGTGGCTTCTGTTGGGGTGATGATGGACGCTTGTATTTTGCAGACGACAATCGTCCTAATTACTACATCAATTCTGTTGATGCTGAGCAAGGCAGTGTCATGTCTCAACATACCAGCGGCAATGTTGATGACGCATACCCCGCAATTTCCAGCGATGGCAAGGTCTTGTTCTTTACTCGTTGGGTCTCAACGTATGGACCTTCCATTTGGGCTTTAAACAAAGAGAGCGGAACACTCTCTTCATGTGCCCGTGGATTTAATGCTTGTCCTGTACCTGGAAATAATGACGCTTTCTATTGTGTACGAAACACGACTGCTGGACGCAGCGAAATATGGTTTGTTGATTATGTAAAAGGTCAAGAGAGCATTATCGTCTCTGACGTGAACCACAGTTTTACTAATCCAACGCTTTCACCTGATGGAAAGTGGCTGCTGCTTGTCGGTAATGCAACATCCTCTATCTCAAAGAAAGAGAACACCGATATTTTCGTGGTGAGGACAGATGGAACAAATTTAACACAGTTGACCTATCACCCACAGAATGACATGTGCCCTGCATGGTCAAAAGATGGTCGTAGCATCTTCTTTATCTCTTCGCGTGCTAACAAGGAACAATACTTCAATGTATGGCGTATGAGTTTCAATTTGCAATAAAACAATAAGTTTCAAAAAGGAGTGCCAATTCTGTCCATTCTGGGTAGAATTGGCATTTTGTGCCAAATACCGT
>CALAVA010000346.1 GCA_937892025.1 uncultured Bacteroidales bacterium | reverse complement strand
CATTTATTATATGCGAGAATGTGGAATGAATATCTATATGATAAAGGCCTTGTTAGTCATAAAGAGCCATTTAAGAAATTAGTTCACCAAGGAATGATTCTTGGGGCTAATGGTATTAAGATGGGTAAAAGATATCCAGAATTTGTCATTGATCCTAATGATGTTATCCGTGATTATGGTGCTGACACTATGAGAGTTTATGAAATGTTCATGGGTCCACTTGAAGCTGATAAACCTTGGAATGATGATGCTATTGCGGGTATAAAGAAATTTTTAGATCGTATATGGCGTGTTTTTGTTGAAGAAAAAATGGTTAAAAATACTGATTCTAAAAAACAACAATAATTTATTGATATTTAAATATTTATATTGTTTTAAAATCGTGATTTTTTTAATAAGAATGTAAATATCTATAAAAATAGTAGCAAGTTAATGTAAGACAGAAGCCAATAGCGTATTTTTTTATGGTTTTATTTTCAATAAGTAAAGGCATCTTTCGTTATTAAAAGAAAAGAATTATGCTATCCAAACATCAATGCTCATTGGCATATAGGTTGTTACATCAATATTCTAAATGCTTGGTTTTTCATTGGTATTCTAATGTGGAGATTGTTGGCCAAGAGCATATTCCATACGGAAAACCTTGTATTATACAAGCCAATCATCAAAATGCTTTAATGGATTGTGTTACATTATTGGGATTTTTTCGTCAACCCATATTGTTTTTTGCTCGTTCTGATATGTTTTCAAAACCATTACAGATGAAAATACTGCATTTTCTGAAGATATTGCCAGCCTATCGTCATCAAGAAGGGTGGGAGAATGTGAAAAAGAATGAGGAAAATTTTCATGTTGCTCAACAATGGCTACAACAAGGTTTGCCGTTGTGTATTATGCCAGAGGGAGGACAAGATGAAAAACATAGATTGCGTTCATTTGTCAAAGGTCCTTTTCGTATTGCCTTGGCGACACAACATGATATTGGACAAGCAGAACAAGTATTTATGTTACCAATTGGAATTGGACATGGTGATTACAATAAAGCAGGTTATCCTTTATTAATAAATATAGGGAAGCCGATAGATGTACAAACTTATTTAGATGAATATCAAAAAAATAATGCTCTTGCTATCAATCATTTAAAAACAGATGTTCATCAAGCCTTGCAACCATTAATGTTGGATATTGCCTCTCAAGAACATTATGAAGATTTTTATACAATTGCTTGTTTGTGTGATGTTTTACTGATGAAAAAACGCCAATGGAGACATACACAACTTAATCAATTAAAAGCAAGGCAAAGCATTATTGACACCTTACAACAAATGGAAAAAGAGGAGCAACTTTCCAGTGAATTATTGCAAGCGAGCCAAAAGCTTAGAATTTCTCATAAAAATGTGTTATTATTAGCAAAGTCATTGCAAAGTGATAATGAAAAATGGACAAATGTTCTTTTTGTTATGTGTACTTTGCCATTATATATAGTCGGTGGTGTTGTCAATTTTCCAATATGGTTGCTTATGTTTTGGATTGATAAAAAGATGGGCAAAAGTGGCTTTGCTGCAACCATAAATTATGTTATTTGGATAATTTTATCTCCTATTTTTCAGTTGTTAGCATCAATAATTATTGGTATTTGCTTACAATCGTGGTTGGTGTTTATTGTGTTAATTGTAGCAATGCCGATATTATCTTTATTTTGTGTGAAATATTATACGCGATTGCAATTGTTAGGTTATCAATTGGGGTGTAGAAAACAGAAGAGCATAGCCTTATTGATACAAAACATTGTATCTCAAATGAATATATAACAAAAATAGCAGAATGTTCATTCTGCTATTTTGTACCCAGGGCCGGGATCGAACCGGCATGAGTGTAACCTCAATGGTGTTTGAGACCATCGCGTCTACCAATTCCGCCACCTGGGCATTTGACTTTGCAAAGGTATAAAAAAAAATAATACAATTTTCATTTTTGTATTTTTTTTC
>CALAVA010000345.1 GCA_937892025.1 uncultured Bacteroidales bacterium | reverse complement strand
GTTTATGACATTAACACTTAAACTACAGCACCCAGAGGTGTTTAAGGTCGCTACCGCAGGCGGACCTGTGATTGACTGGAAATACTATGAGGTAATGTATGGCGAACGATATATGGATACGCCTCAAGAAAATCCTGAGGGATATAAAAACAATTCACTCTTGAATCAAGTGGAAAAGATAGATGGACATATTCTTATCATTCATGGAGCCGTAGACCCAACGGTGGTATGGCAAAATAGTCTGCAATTTTTGACCGAAGCCATCAAACACCGCAAACAAGTGGACTATTTCGTTTATCCAACCCATAAACACAATGTTACAGGGATAGATAGAGTGCATTTGTGGGATAAAATTGAACAATATCACGCTCTACATAATCAATAAGAAGTGAAGATTTTGAAAGGAGAGTTGCAACAACATGCAACTCTTTTTTATTATTATAAGGAAAAGGAAACGATGTTGGAATAGTGAGAATTTTGATTTAAATCTATGGAAGATGCTTTAATTTTAGTTTATGTTTTTTTATTTGCAAACCATCATATCCATCTATGGGGTGTAAAAAAAGGCTATCACTTGCCAAGTAAAAGTAGTAGTCATAAGAGCGATAGGCTCGTTCCCATTTGGCGACAACTTGCTTCTTGTGAGTATGTATGTGTACGGAATGGGCTAAAGGGGGAGTTAATAGACAATAACTTGATTGGTCGCTATGGTTATTATGGGAAAATTCGTAAGCACGAAGATAAATGCTATAAACTCTGCCAGGAACAATTGATTCATTTAACAAAATATAGGGGGTGCCAACATAGTAATATTTATATTTTTTGGCTATTACCACAACTTCATAACCATCGGCTTCGGATACTGCCTGCCAAGATAGAGCAATTGAAGTGGGAGAGGCCTCTACAATTTGAAAAATAGGAGGTGGTAGTTTGGCACTACTAAAGAATATGATAGAAAAAAAGACAAGGAATAGACTATGTTTTTTCATCTAATCTTAGTCTTTAAATACAAAGTAAACGGCTAATATAATACAGATAAAGGCTATAAGATGATTCCATTTTAAGGTTGTGTTACGGAATAGCAAGAGGGAAATGACAATAAATACAAGCAAAGATACAACCTCTTGAATAACCTTTAATTGTATGATATTAAAAGGACCACCATTCCCCGAAAAACCTATGCGATTGGCGGGAACTTGCATACAATATTCAAAAAAGGCTATACCCCAACTTAATAAAATAACACCAAACAAGGGTAAGGAAGAAAAACTATCTATCTCTTTCAGTTTTAGATGACCATACCACGCTAAAGTCATAAACACATTGGAAAATATAAGCAATAGTATGCTTGCTATACCCTTATTCATGATGTTGATAATATGTAATTAAACCTTCTATTGGATTTTGTATAATGGCACTAATCTTTAAGGATAATTCTAAACCTACTGCTCGCAATTGTTCCTCAAATACATAAGCAATAGAACCGACAAAACCTATAGAATACTCATGACATTCTGAAAATTGAAATACTTGTTCGCGAAAAAAATCCCTAAAACAATCTTTGAGTAGATTTTCTACATAGGGATGATGGATATGTCTTTTGAGAAAATAAGTATAGGCTGCAAAATATGCCCCCATTTTTGGGGCTTGATATACTTCATAGACTATATCGGCCGGAACTTTGTGATTTTCTTGAAAAAATATATCCGTTAAATCTTGCGGAACTTTACCTTTTAATAATTGTTGGATAAATTGCATGCCAATATAAGTACCACTCCCTTCATCGCCCAAAACGTAGCCTAAAGAAAGTATATTTTTTGCTATCGTTTTTCCATTATAAATACATGTGTTTGAACCTGTTCCAAGGATACATACGCACATCTTATCCCCATGAGAAATTGATATTGCGGCACCAAGCATATCGTGGTCGGCTACAATCGCTGCATTTGGACTTATCAAACTTAATGTTTTGTGCATGATGTTTTGTTTGGAGGGAGTAGAGCAACCTGCACCATAAAAATATATATCATGAATAGGGAAGAGACCTTTCTTCTCTAAGGTAGGAATAACTTCATTTTGTATAATGGCTATCAATTCTTTTTCTGAAAGATAACTTACATTTATACCACTTGTTCGGAATTGGAACACCTTATTTTGAGCATCTATATAAGCCCAATCGGTTCCAGTGGCTCCACTATCGGCAACTAATTTCATCTGAATATTTTTTTAACTTACAAAGGTATAAAAAAATGTAATACAAAATGGTTTTAAATAAATATCAGCGTCAAGTTCAAAACTGCACATTATATAATCTTTATCATTATATTTTACAAAATCACAACTTAATCCATTAAATTTAATATCATAATTAAAAGACTTATAAGCAATTTCTATAATTGAGTTAGAAGAATTGAATATTCTATAATAATATAAGTCAAGAATATAATTATAATCATTACTTATATCAATATATCCAAATAAAAAATAATAATGTTCAACTCCTGAATTCTGAACCTTTTTATGTGCGGTTAATGTATAATATTCTCCATAAAGATAACTCAAATCATTAGTTACTATCTTTTGAGTTCCATATTC
>CALAVA010000344.1 GCA_937892025.1 uncultured Bacteroidales bacterium | reverse complement strand
CAATCACTTAGCGTGAAGTCCGTTAGTACGATGACTTTTGAAGAAGATGTAGCTATCAGCCCAACGCCTCACGCCGGGTACAGAATGACTACCAACAACAGACCTACCAGACAAACTTCTATGAGATGACGCGGTTCCCATAGTCCGCCCATCAATTTACTTCTTCAGAATATATAGTAAGACGCAACAATCTGATTTAAGGGGACACCGCCGTAGCAGTACCGCAGAATTTAGCAGGAGTCGTCTTGTGAAGTTGTCTGATAATCCGTATATCAATTACCCGTTTGGTATGGTACATATTCCTTTTCGTTCTTCAGGACGGAGAAGATGATGTTTGAAAGTTTCCTTGCTACTCTCACTATCGCCTCCTGTGGTTCCATTCGTTTCTTGTATTGGAAGTATTGTGAGCCAAGTCCTGCATCCCAGCTAATGGCAACCCATGCAGCCTCGACAACCATCGGACCAAGTTGCTTGTTTCCGCGGAATGTCTTCTCGCCATGCACGGTCTTCTCACCGCTGCTGTGGCTGGTGGGCACCAGTCCAAGATAGGCGGCAAACTCGTTCTCGTTGTGGAATCGTTTCACGTCACACACCTCTGTAAGGATGCACATGGAAACGACAGGGCCGATTCCAGGAATTGTCCTTAGAAGATCGTGCCTACGCTTGTATCTTTCCATCTGGCTCATCTTGCGTAACTGGCGTGTTGCCTCCAATAGCGTACCCCTGATGACCTCCACCTGTCTGATAAGCAGATCGAGCGATGTGCGAGTGTCGGACATAAGTTTCACGTCCTTCATCAGCCACGTGATAAACGCTCTGGACCAGTGAGTCTGTATCTTTGAGAACCTCTCAGGCATTTCCACACCATGACAATGCAAGAGGTGCTTGACCCTCGACTTGTATCCACTGAGCTGCTTTTGTATCGTTCTGCGTATGCGGACAACAGAGCGGTCATCTATGTACTGCTTCTCAGGGACATAGTTGCCCTTGAGCTGGCCGGACTTCAGTGATCTCGCCAGTTTGGCAGCATCAATCCTGTCGGTCTTCATAACCTCCTCATACTGAGTCGTCGGAACGTCGGCAGCATGGATTACTATGCAGTCAATACCAACCTCCCTCAGGGCATAGTAGGTAGAGAAACCACTGAAGCCAGACTCATAGACAGCCTGGTACTCTCCATCCGGGTAATTCTTCTTCAAAAAGTCAAAGAGCTCTTTCGCGGAGGGCTTCTGGGAATGACCCTTTACTGCTCCTACCTCTGGGGCTATCGCCACCTTCCAACTTTTAGCATGGACATCGATTCCTATGAAAATCTTTTGTCCTTTGAAAGAAATTTTGTTACTTTGCATACTGGTA
The DNA here is from genome assembly GCA_937892025.1 of uncultured Bacteroidales bacterium. Classification (GTDB taxonomy): domain Bacteria; phylum Bacteroidota; class Bacteroidia; order Bacteroidales; family WCHB1-69; genus UBA1205. The sequence continues at coordinate 4,883 of CALAVA010000344.1, read as the reverse complement.
CGGTATTTAATTGTGAAAGTATATTGTTTTGCCAAAGCGGTAGCCATATACCATGCTTGCATCATTTTTACATAATATTCATCATGACAAATCGCTACCACTTTATCAAGAAAAATTTTATCAAAATGTTCATCTAAATAGAAATTCATCAGCATTTTTATGCCAAAACGGACGGTAAAAGGATGTTCGCTTTTTAGCCATTTATCAATAGATGGCAACAATTCTTGAGTATGATGTTTGAAAATTTGTGGAGAAAGCGTGTCACATGTACTCCAGTTGTCAATATATGGCAATAATCGATGGAGTTCAAAAATAACTTTTTCATAGTTTTTTTCTTGATTTAAAATCATATCATGAAGCAAATATTCCTCTAAATATTGATGTGGCAAATCGCTTATAAAATCGTTAGACAAATCATTCTTAATAAGTTCTTTAACGTAGATTCTCAGAAGAGGAATTCTTACACCAATAATAGCATTAGGAAAAACATTAGGAATAAGAGAAGACACAAAATTTTTATATTCAATATCTTGTAATTCAAAAAGGCGTTTTTGTATGGATGTTAATGGTTTCATTTTTGAGTAGTTTGGCAAAAAAATGATACTAAAAAACGAGCAAAACAGATTTTTTATTTTGTCAAAACAAACAAAAACATCATTTTGTAAAAAAACAGCAAACAGATTTGGAAAAAGACACTAAAAAAAATGAAATGCTATCACAGCCATGTTTCCCTTTTACAAAAACGTATTTGTTATGTTCAATAAACAAAAATTGAGTGTAAAACATTGAATAAAAAAAACTTTAAAAGTTCTTGTTTTTGTTGCAACAACATTAGACAAAAAATGTTACCTTTGCCAAAATTAATATTTATGACCAAAAACGAACAAACATCAGACCAAAAACCAGAATCTTCTGTTGAAAACACGGCAGAAATGTCAAGTACCAACAAACAATCAATGGAAGATTTTGTCATCTATATAGAAAACGCTGATATTTATCAAGGAAAAAATTTAATTTTAAATCAAGTAAGTTTCACTATCAAGACTGGTGAATTGGTTTACATTGTTGGCAAAACAGGTTCTGGCAAAAGTAATTTGTTAAAATTGCTATATGGAGATGTACCTGCTATAAACGGCACTGTAAAAATTGCTGGTTTTGACCTCAGAAACATAAAATCTAAAAACATTCAGAAATTAAGAAGGAATTTAGGAATTGTTTTCCAAGATTTTCAATTACTGCAAGACCGTAGCGTTTACGATAATTTGGATTTTATTGCCAAAGTTACCGATTGGAAAGACAAAAATGCTCGCAAACAGCGTATAGAAGAAGTTTTGACCTTGGTTGGCTTGTCAACCAAAGGTTATAAAATGCCTCATCAATTGTCTGGTGGAGAACAACAACGGGTTTGTATTGCTCGAGCATTGATGAACAAACCTAAAATTATTTTAGCCGATGAACCTACAGGCAATCTTGACCCTGAAACTTCATACGATATTTTTTCTCTTTTTAGAGATATTACCCAACAAGGCACTTCCGTACTCATAGCCACTCATGATTACCTTATCATTAATCAAATCCCATCAAGGGTAATAAAAATTGAAGACGGAAAAGTACTCGAATAACCTATGCTTTCTATTTTAATTCCAATATACAACTACGACACACGCTTGTTGGTACAACAATTGCACCAACAAGCACTTACAGCAGGCATTGAATTTGAAATTTTGTTATTAGACGATGCTTCTGACAATGAAAATGTTTGTCATATCAATCAACAACTAAAAAAACTGCCCTCTGTAACATTATTTGAACTACCCACAAAAGCAGGGCGTGCTGTTTCCCGAAATTTTTTGGCAGGACAAGCCAAATACAATCACCTCCTCTTTTTAGATTGTGATAGCGAACTCATTGATGATAATTTCATAAAAAACTATATCCCTTATTGCAAACAAAAAGATATAGTTGTTTGTGGAGGAGTGGCCTATAAAAAAGAATTACCCCATAAAAATGCTATACTCCGTTGGAAATATGGGAAACATGAAGAAAAACTATCACAAAAATTAGTTCAAAATTATCTTAATAGAAACCAAACGGAAATTAATCACTTCTCTGCTTTCAATTTTCTGATAGACAGAGAACTTTTTTGGTCTATTCGTTTCAATGAACTATTGAAAAATTATGGACATGAAGACACCCTATTTGGTATAGAACTGCAAAAAAGAGGTTATCATATCACATATACTAATAATCCACTATATCATATAGGCATAGACAATACAGATGTTTATATAGATAAAACCGAAAAAGGAGTTGAAAATTTGAAAATATTATTAGACCGCTATCCCGACAGAGAAAGTCTGATAAAATACATACGTTTGCTCAAATTTTATCATATTTTGGAACAAATACATCTTGTCGGTTTTACTCGCTTATTATTTAGACTTACCCGACCGCTAATGTTGAAAAACCTCAAAGGGGAATGTCCTAATCTTCTCTTATTTAATATATACAAATTGGGGTATCTCTGTTATTTGATGGCGATGAAAAACAATTTCGATTTATAAAATCGTTGCCAATGACAGATTTAAAACAATGGTTGCCCTTAAGCAAAAAAGAAATAGAAATACGGGGTTGGAATGAATTAGACGTTGTTCTTATTTCTGGCGATGCCTATATAGACCACCCTGCTTTTGGTACAGCCATCATCGGACGAACAATAGAAGCAGAAGGTTACAAGGTTGGAATTATAGCACAACCCAATTGGCGAGATGATTTGAGAGATTTTAAACGTTATGGAAAACCCAAACTTTTTTTTGCCATCACTTCTGGTAGCATGGATTCTATGGTTAACCATTATACTGCCGCGAAAAGACTACGCTCTACCGATGCCTATACACCCGGCAATGTGGCAGGTTTTCGCCCTGACTACGCAACTATTGTTTATGCTAATATTGTCAAAAAACTATATCCTGACTCTATGATTATAATTGGAGGTATTGAATCTTCTTTGAGGCGACTAACACATTACGATTATTGGTCTGATACCCTCAAACCAAGCATACTCATAGATAGCCAAGCCGACTTGTTGATATACGGAATGGGCGAAAAACCTTTAAAAGCCATTTTAGATGTTTTTAAACATCATAACAAACCGAACAAATCAGACTTTTTTCACATTCCGCAAATTGCATATACAACACAAGAACAGATAGAAAAAGACGAAAACACCTTGTTTTTACATAGTTTCCAATCCTGTCTAAAAAGCAAAGAAACATTCGCTCATCATTTCAAACTCTTCGAAATAGAATCTCACAAAAAACATGCAAAAAGGCTTGTTGAACCCAATGGAGATAGTTTTGTCGTTGTCAATCCACCATTTGAGCCATTGAGTACTGCCGAATTGGATAGTATTTATGATTTACCTTTCACTCGTTTACCACACCCCAAATATGAAAAACGAGGGGCAATACCTGCTTTTGTAATGATACAAAATTCTGTTACCATTCATCGTGGATGTTTTGGAGGTTGTAGTTTTTGTGCTATTTCGGCACATCAAGGTAAATTTATTGCCAATAGAAGTCAAGCGTCCATTTTAAAGGAGATAAAAAAAATAACGCAAATGCCTTATTTTAAAGGACATATTAGCGATTTAGGTGGTCCTTCAGCCAATATGTACAATATGCAGGGAAAAGATGAACAACTATGTAATCGCTGTTCTCGGCCTTCTTGTATTTTTCCTAACAAATGCCCCAATCTTAATTACAATCATCAAACACTGATAGACTTATACAAACAAGCCAATAGTTTACCAAAGATAAAAAAAATAACCATCGGTAGCGGGATTCGGTATGATATGCTTATCGGGAACACTAAACAAGCAAACCATTCTTTTAAAATTGACGAATATACAGAATTGTTAATACGCAATCACATTTCTGGACGCCTCAAGGTTGCTCCAGAACATACCGAAAATCACGTACTTGACTTAATGAGGAAACCACATTTTGACCAATTTCTATCATTTAAACAAAAATTTGACTCACTCAATAAAAAATTTCATTTAAACCAACAAATTGTTCCCTATTTTATTTCCTCACACCCTGCTTGTAGCCTAACAGATATGAAAATATTGGCAAAAAAAGTAAAACAAATTGGTATTCAGCCAGAACAAGTGCAAGACTTTACCCCTACTCCCATGACTCTTTCTTCCACTATATTCTATACAGGCATAAATCCCTATACAGGTCAAAAAGTTTTTTGTGCAACTCGCAAAGCGGCCAAACAACAACAAAACAATTGTTTTTTTGACACTACTACTACAAAAAAACAAGATAGAACGCATTTATAACACTGATTATCAATATAACTTACCTTAAAGTGCGTGTATTGCTAATTGGTAAGTTGATTAAATTAGATTTTTTTTATATATTTTTGCATTTTGAAAACAAAAGCAATGAATAAAAAAGAAATCCAGAACGCCACCATTCCTGATTGTCCAATTCGGAATGTCCTATCCCGACTGACCGATAAATGGTCTTTATTGGTACTTTATACGTTGGAACAACAAAAAGTAATGCGTTTCAATGATTTGTGGAGAAACATTCCCGACATATCACAAAAAATGCTCACTTCCACTCTACGACATTTGGAAAATGATGGTATCATCATTCGGAAAGTTTTTATGGAAGTGCCACCACGAGTGGAATATAGTCTCAGTAATCGTGGATATAGTTTGATGCCACATTTAGATGCACTTTTAGGATGGGGATTGGAACACTTCAATGATATTATTGACGATCGTAAAAATAATTCAAAATCTAACCAATAAATTATAAATTGTTTAATAAAAAAAACCCGTTGGCGGAATTAGACCAGCGCATATT
>CALAVA010000343.1 GCA_937892025.1 uncultured Bacteroidales bacterium | reverse complement strand
ATTCAGACTTTGTTGCACGAGCCTATACACCTTTTCTATTTGTGAAGCAGAAAAATAGAGCATATTTTTATCCCTTTTAAACCATGTCATTTGCCTTTTTGCATAACGCCTTGTGTTAGTTTTTATCTTTTCTACCATTTCATTCCATGTAAATTGTCCGTCAAAATAGGCGAACAATTCCTTATAACCGACAGTATTTAGTGCATTACAATGTTTCATGGGTAGCATTGCCTCTGCTTCTTCCACCATACCATTTTTTAACATCAGTTCTGTTCGCAAATTGATACGTTCATTAAGTACATTTCTTGGTAAGAGCAAACATATTTTTAAAATATTAAAATCTCTTTTTAAGGTGGTTTGAGTTCTCAATTCGGTATAGGATTTTCCTGTTTGCAAACAAATTTCCACAGCACGCAACACCCGTTTATGGTTATTTTTGTCCACAATTTGGTAATAATCAGGGTCTAATTCTTTCAATTGATTTAAAATATATGGCAGACCTTCTCTTTCATATTGTTCATTCAATTGTTTCCTTAAATCCATATTTACATCTGGCAAATTATCAATGCCATAACAAAGTGTATCTATATACAAGCCACTACCTCCAGTTGCTATAACAATATCTTTGTGTTGAAATAATGCTGTTATTGTTGCCAATGCTTCTTGTTCATACATACTTACATTGTAATAATCAGCCACTGAAAGATTACCGACAAAATGATGAGGTACCATTTGTAATTCTTCTGACGTTGGTGCCGCTGTACCAATGGGGATTTCCTTATAAAATTGACGAGAATCTGCAGAGATAATCTCTGTTTGCAATCGTTTTGCCAATTCTATACAAAAAATAGTTTTCCCGACTGCAGTCGGCCCCACAACGACAAGTAAAGTTTTTTTATTCATAATATGCTAAAAATAATTGCTTTAACAATTATTCTATTTCAATCTCACTATCAAGACCGTCAAAATCTTCTTCATCATAAAAATCCTCATCTTGGTCTAAACCTAAATCCAAATCATCAAAATCATCTAAAATTTGGACATTGTTTTTTGGAAGTTCACCAACCTTGTGTGTACAAATAGGATACTTTGTATTGTTTTTCCCTTCAAAGGCTTTGACAAATTCAATATAAAAAGTTTTCAAATGTAGAAAATCATATTCATAAATCAATTTTTGATGTGGATCGTCTATAAAATCTCTAATAACCGCCTTTGCCATCACTTCTTTTGGCATAGCGGTAGCTTCGTCTTCATCATTTTCATCATTCATATCCATTAATGTAATTTCTGTTTGTTTTTCCCATTTGGTATCTGTGGTATAAAAAGAAGCCAATTCTGTGCCACTTAAACCCAAACTTTGAATGATAATATCATGAAAATCCTTAAAAGTTTGATTGGATAATATTTCATAATCACGTGTCAAACCCTCAACCTCATCTGAAAACAATCTGAATTTATAAGCGTACATACCTTTATATCCTTTCATCTATTATTTTATGCAAAGGTAAAAAAAAAAACTCTATCAATAGAAATTTCAGAAAATAAAATTTTGATTTATTATTACTGTCCGATAAAAAGTGTACCTTTGTTCACGTTATTGATGTTT
>CALAVA010000342.1 GCA_937892025.1 uncultured Bacteroidales bacterium | reverse complement strand
GCTGGTAGAAGCGAAGGAACATGGGAAACACTATAGCGGATTTACAGAGAACTACATTAAAGTCAAGCTTTCCTGTGGGGAACAGGATGTGAATAACATACTAAAAGTGAAATTGCTGCATACTGATGACGACCAGATGATGCGTGCGGAGATTCTTCCGGAAACTCAGGTAGCCGCCATCCTAAGTGCCACCGGAAGACTTGGCAACATATAGTAATACGAAATAAGAAGCGGTTGGATATGTTTAAGATATTGAAGTTTTGTTTGGTATGCCTGATGTTTGGTTGGGTTGCATCTGTTTCAGCCACCTATCTGCTGATTCCCATGGACAAGGAACAGACTAATCATCTGAAGGCTTATGGTATGGCATTCTGGATATTGCAACAACAAGAGGAAGTGAGTTGGTTGCTGAATTATCGTGGAGGTAGTTTTTTGTGTACTTACAAAGAGTCTTTTGCCAAAGAGTGTGCCATTCGTGATGTGGCTTATCAAGTGATTTCTGATGTGCAAACGACTGCTATTTTGCAAGAAATAGCACAAGCAGATGTCAATATGAATGAGATAAAACTCACAAAGGCTCCTAAAATTGCCGTCTATTCTCCAAAAAACAAACTGCCTTGGGATGATGCCGTAACATTGGTGCTTACTTATGCTGAAATACAATATGATGTCGTGTATGACGAGGAGGTTATCAATGGCGTTTTGCCTATGTATGATTGGTTGCATTTGCACCATGAGGATTTTACTGGACAATATGGCAAATTTTGGGCGAATTATCGTAATGCAGATTGGTATAGAGAAGATGTTAGACAACAAGAGGCTATGGCCAAAAAATTGGGTTTTGCTAAAGTTTCTCTTTTGAAGTTAGCAGTGGCAAAAAAAATTAGGGAATTTGTTTCTGGTGGTGGATATATGTTTGCTATGTGTTCTGCACCAGATAGTTTTGATGTAGCATTGGCAGCCGATGGGGTGGATATTTGTGATACGCCGTTTGATGGAGACCCGATGGATAGAAATGCCCAATCTAAATTGAATTTTGATAATACTTTTGCTTTTCGTGATTTCCATATATCTGTCAATCCTTATGAATATGAAATTTCAGATATAGATGTCAATCCATCTATCCACATGCAGAATCGCACTAATGATTTTTTTACACTCTTTGAATTTTCTGCCAAATGGGACCCCGTGCCGACTATGCTTTGTCAGAATCATTATCAAGTGATAAGAGGTTTTATGGGGCAGACGACAGCCTTTAAAAAAGATAAATTAAAACCTAATGTGCTTGTTTTGGGAGAAACCAAGGCTTTTGATGAAGTTAGGTATATACATGGAACATTTGGTAAAGGAACATTCACTTTTTTGGGTGGACATGACCCTGAAGATTACCAGCATTTTGTGGGTGATAGGCCTACTGATTTGAATATGTTTCCTAATTCTGAAGGCTATAGACTGATATTAAACAACGTGTTGTTTCCCGCAGCAAAAAAAGAAAAAAGAAAGACATAGAACACGTTTATAGATGGTAAAAAAAATCAAATATATTCTTTTGCTTGGTGTAAGTATTGTCTTGTTTATGGCTTGTAAAACTAATGATGTACAACAAGTTCAGAAACAGCAAGCCGTAGAAAAGGAGCAAAAACGTAAGGCTGCTTACAAAGAATATCGTAAAACGTATAAACAGCATCTTAAAAATCAAGATAAACCTACAAGAAAACGTATTAAAGCACATTTGAAAGAACAGAAAAAGATATATCGCCAAAATGGAATGAGAGGACGGTTTAAACAAACTTGTGTGCCAGACTAAAA
>CALAVA010000341.1 GCA_937892025.1 uncultured Bacteroidales bacterium | reverse complement strand
AAAAAGAAAAGACAATATCAATATAGACAATATAAATATATATATAAATTTCAAAAGCAAACAAAATAACATACAATGAAAATTTCATATAATTGGTTAAAAACTTATGCAAAAATAGATGCATCAGTGGAAATGGTTGCCGACATGCTTACAGATTGTGGCTTGGAGGTGGAAATGACAGAAAAATTTCAACCCATAAAAGGTGGCTTGGAAGGCTTGGTAATCGGTAAGGTACTCACTTGTGAAAAACATCCAGATGCAGATAGATTGCATATTACAACTGTTGATATCGCAGGCGAAAAACCTTTGCATATTGTTTGTGGGGCTCCTAATGTCGCTCAAGGACAACATGTTGTTGTCGCAACTATAGGCACAGTGCTTTATGATAAGGAAGGGAATGCCTTTAAAATAAAAAAATCAAAAATCCGTGGCGTGGAGTCTGAAGGTATGATATGTGCTGAAGATGAAATCGGCTTAGGAACTTCACACGATGGTATTCTCGTTTTGGACGATAGGACACATATCGGTATGCCTGCCGCTGAATATTTTAACATAGTAACCGATTATATCTTTGAAATTGGACTTACTCCAAATCGTTCGGATGCAACTTCACATATCGGTGTGGCAAGAGATTTGGTGGCCGTGTATAATCTAAGGTACAATAAAAACATAAAATTGGAATATCCTAATACCGCAGATTTTTCTGCAAAAAATAAATTAGGTATTGATATAGAAGTAAAAGATAATACCTTGTGTCCAAGATATACGGGATTGTCTATTAGAGGAGTAAAAATACAAGAATCGCCACAATGGCTACAAACAAGATTGAATAGCATTGGCGTTAGACCTGTCAATAATGTGGTTGATGTTACTCAATTTGTCCTTTTTGAAATGGGACAACCTTTGCACGCTTTTGACGCAGATAAAATTATCGGCAATAAAGTTGTGGTTACTACAGTGCCAAAAGATACTCCTTTTGTTACTTTAGACGGAGTAAAACGTTGTCTTAGTGATAAAGATTTGATGATTTGCAATGCAGAAGAACCAATGTGTATTGCCGGAGTGTTTGGAGGTGAAAAATCGGGTATTACAGAAAATACTGTAAATGTGTTCTTAGAAAGTGCCTATTTTAATCCCGTAAGCATAAGAAAAACAGCAAAATATCATGGTTTAAAAACAGATGCCTCTTTCCGTTACGAAAGAGGTTGCGACCCCAATATTACACTGCAAGCCATCAAAAGGGCTGCATTGTTGATTCAAGAATTGGCAGGTGGAGAAATTTCCGAAATTCAAGATGTATATCCAAATCTTGTGGAAAATTGTAAAGTAAAAGTCAATTTGGATAGATTCCGAAAATTGATAGGAAAAAATATCTCCAAAGATGAATTGATAGATGTCCTATCAAAAATTGAGATTAATGCCATCACTCAAAATGAAACAGAAATCCTCTTTAGCGTGCCAACCAACAAAACAGATGTTACCCGTGAAGCCGATGTTATAGAAGAGTTCTTGAGAATATATGGCTATAACAATGTGGAAATACCTTCAACTCTTAACTATCAAATGACGTTTTTGAAAGAAAACCCAATGTTGACACTTAAAGAAAAAATAGCCAATTATCTTACCGACAATGGTTTTTATGAAGTGATGAACAATTCTTTGACCAAAGTGGAATATGCAGAACATTTTGATTTTATCAAAAATGAGCAAACCATATCTATGCTCAACCCCTTGAGTAGAGATTTGCAAAACCTGCGTCAAACATTGATGTTGAGCGGATTAGAAAATATTATCCACAATATCAATCACGGAAACGAAAATCTTAAATTGTATGAATTTGGCAATGTTTATCTAAAAAATCACCTCGCAGCAAAAGACGATGACGTTACAATAAGGTATCAAGATTTCGCTAAAATTGCTTTTTGGATTACAGGAAATAAACAAAACGAATCTTGGCAAGAAAAACCAGTAACAGTAGATTTCTTTTATCTAAAAAACATTATCGTCAACGCCTTCAAAAAAGTGAACGTCAATATAGAAAAATATCCTTCTATATCTTCGCTTGAAACTGACACTATGAATAATGTATTGGAATATACTATCAACAATCAAACATTGGTAACCATAGGAACTATCAAACAGGATATCTTAAAATATTTCGGCATCAAAGAAAAAGTGCTTTATGCAGAAATTGACGTTCAAGCCTTATTGTTTGCTTGTAAAGGTAAGAAAATTGTCTTTGAAGAATTGAATAAATTTCCTGAAGTACATCGGGATTTGGCTCTTCTAATTGACAAGACTATTACTTATGAACAAATAGAAACTTTGAGCTTTAAAACCGAAAAACGATACCTGAAAACCATGAATTTGTTTGATGTTTATGAAGGTAAACATTTGGAAGCCCACAAAAAATCGTATGCCATTCATTATGTGTTGTCAAACAAGGAAAAAACATTGACCAATAATGAAATCAATGCCATTATGGATAAATTGGTGCAGGCCTATGAAAAGGAATTGGGAGCGGTTTTGAGGTCATAAGATTTATTTATGCAACGTAAAAATATCAAGCCGAGAACCTTGGCTTTGCTCGTGGCACTTGTCATCGCCTTGACGATGATAATAACTTTATATATCTGTTTGTGTGTGTGCAAGTTAGAACCTATGGCTTGTATAACAATAACTGTATTGATAACCGCAGGTTTGACTTACATTGTTGTTTTGCTGGCGGTAAATGTCTTTATTTATGATAAAATTAAGATTATCTATAAGATGATTCATAATTTTAATGTTTTTGGTAAAGCAGATAAACCAAAGTATTTCGCCAATGATGTTATTGATGAAGTCGAAAGGGACACCTTGACCTATATGGAGGCCAAAGAAAAGGAAATTAGCCAGTTGAAAAATATGGAAAAATTCCGTAAAGAATTTATTGGAAATGTGGCACACGAACTTAAAACACCACTTACAACCATCCAAGGGTATATATTAACACTCTTGGATGGAGGTATCTATGACAATGACATCAATATGAAATATTTACAAAGAACGGCCGCCAATGTAACACGAATGATAGGAATTGTGAGTGATTTGGATGAAATATCTAAACTTGACTATGATAAACATCAACTTTTACTCGAAAAATTTAACCTATATACATTGTTGAAAGATGTGATTGAAATTTTGGAGGAAAAAGCCAAGCAATTTGGAGTGAAAATTTATGTAGAACTGAATAAAGAACACACTTATTATGTTTTGGCAGATAAAGAAAATATCCGAAAAGTGTTTATCAACTTAATTGATAATGCTATAAAATATAATGACAAAAAAAATGGAGAAATCAGAATCAGTTTTTTTGAAATCGATGACAATTATCTAATAGAGGTTTCAGATAATGGTATTGGTATTGCAGAAGAACATTTAGCACGAGTGTTTGAGCGGTTTTTCCGCGTGGACAAAGACCGTTCGAGAAAAACGGGAGGTTCAGGTTTGGGGCTGGCCATTGTAAAACATATTATTGATGCACACGGGCAAACTTTGTCTGTAAGAAGTGAGGTCGGAAAGGGAACAACTTTCAGTTTTACATTGAAAAAATTTAAACCCTAAATACTCCACTACAAAAGAAAACCATAAGTGAACAAAGACGGGTTAGTGTTTTGAATACCTATCGTTTTACGTGTCTTGTGGCTGTTGTTTTATATAATCATAAATATAAAGGAAAAGGATATCTGAATGGTAAATTAGAATTTGAAGGTGAATATTTATTTGATAAAA
>CALAVA010000340.1 GCA_937892025.1 uncultured Bacteroidales bacterium | reverse complement strand
GATTCTTGTTGCTAACTTTCACTTTTACGCTAAATCTATCTCCGATATGGCTACATGTGCCATCATTGTTTGGAACAAGAATGCTATCTACAGCCAAGTCGTTCAAATCTATACATTCATTGATAATAGATTGGAAAGTTAGGCTTGGATTGCACATTGGATAAACGGTTACAGAAACGTTGTATTGTTCGTCATTAGGAGCAGTATAAGTATTTGTAAATGTATGGCTTACATTTGTTCCTACTGTAAATGCACCAAAGATGGTATCATACAAAGTTTCTACCACATTACCACTTGAGTTGGATACTTCTAATTTCAACACCAAATCTTCCATATCCATGTTGCCACTATTGGTAATATCAACAACTTGAGTAATAGGAAGCCCTATGATAACACAACTTGAAGGAGTTGTTGTTTTTTGTGCATCAACTGTCAAAGCCGGGTCTATTGTCAAGGTTCTTGAAAGTGTATCATCAACCAAAATATTGTCTATGGCTGGAGAAATGTAGGCCTTGATATTGCTAACACCTTGTGCATAGGCAAAACTATTGGTGATTTCCAAAGTATCAACATCCAAACCATCAATTATACCAGTATCTAAAGTATAAGTGTAAGTTGCAGTTGTTGCACCTGTAACTTCTACTATTATAGATGTTGGATTTGAAGCAAAATCTACAGATTGAGAGGTTGTATTTGTCAATTCCACTTTCAATATACTATCGGTTTGTCCACATGCATTTACTTGTGGAATGAACATATCTGTCAATGCGATATTGGCAATTGCAAAGATATGAACTTTATCTATGTATTGTTTTTCACCGCCAAAACTCAAACCTTCAAATGAAACCACAACACAATTAGAGTCGGTGTACGGAGACAAGTCTATGGTGTATTTTCTCCATTCTGGTGCACTTATGTTTGCATCATAACGCATCAAATTCATCAATACATGATAGGTTTGTCCGCCGTCAAAGGTTATTTTAACGTCTGTTTGGTCATTTACAGTAGCATTGCTGGTGTCATGTGCGTACCAGAATTCTAAGGTTGGTTGATTGGTTTTGTACAATTCTAATTGACCTGTACTCAAACGGCTTACCGAACCCAATGGACCGCCAAAACCGATTTTACCTGTGCCATATACTGGGTCTATATAGCCCATATTATTGCCGAGTTCTATGCCCCAACCTTCTGTACCCAATAAGGTGTCAATGGTCAAATCTAATAAGGCTGTCGAGGTTGAAAAATCTTCATCAAAAGGAAGATTTGCCCTCTTTGTTCTATAATAACCCGTGGTTGTATCATTATTTGTTATCGTATCGGCACCACAAGATAAGAATGCTGTGAAATAATAATCACCTGCAATACCTACAGGCAACAACGAAGTGATTTCAAACGTATCAATTTCATTAGGTTTGAGCAAACCTGCTGAAATGATGGTATCTCTTGTGCAGGTATCCATACCAGACATCTGTATAGTCAGTTTTAATGGCATATTAGCAAAATCTACAATAATACCACTCAAACTCTTTACTGCCACTTTGGCTGAAACATAGTCAGGTGAACACAATTGATTATAATGTGTAGGCGATGTCATTTCCACCATTTCAAAATCCACATTATCTGCCGTTGGTGCTGAATATGCCCCCATAGCAGTAACGTATTCTCTTAGGCTATCGTTAATATCATTCGGATAACGAGAATCTCTAATACAAGACAGACCATTACCATCTACCAAAGCCATGTTAGAAACTGGAACATTTACGCTGTCAATAAAATGTGGCAAAACTATCACAGAGGAAGCATCCTGACCTGTAGTAGATTGAATAGCGGCTATAGTTGTTTTATTGCCACCGAAATAAGCCTTATTGGTGCCAGCAGAATAATAATTGTTGTAATCTATTGTTACATTAGTCATACTTGCAGCCATGTAGATAGGATAGGCTGTTGTTGCCGTACCTGTCATTACAATATTATTATTCATTATTGTATGTGGTGCTTGTAAATAATAGATATACATACCACGTGCAGCAACAGTACCCGAAGTCATATAAATCGAATTAAACAACACATTGGTTTGACCACAATAGCTCATATATATACCATAAGCGGTAGCGGCAGTACTCTTTAGAATAATTTCATTATTGACAATATCCATAGCTTCTGTCGGTAAATATCTATTCATATTGTACATATACATACCATAACCTGTTGCCATATTGACTTCTGTTGACATTATTCTATTATTGCGAACATGTGAATTGACAGAATATAATCTTACACCATACCATGTTGTAGCAGAAGAGGCATTTGACTTAACTATATTATGGTCAAATGTCATATTTGCATAATAGAACCATGCACCAAAACTATATTGTCCTTCAAACAAGTTGCTATCTACATTGCAAGAGCCAAATATAGAAGTGCTACGTCCTATATACATATACACTCCAGCACAACCACCTATAAAATGATTATGACGAATAACTATATCGCTCAAAGAATAAGTTGTTGCATTTTTATAGATACTACTATTTGCGACAGCATTATTTCCTGATTTGCCTTCAAAGACACAATTGGTAACGACAATCGTTGTACATGCTCCTGAGAATAAAATACCGCTTGTTGCATTTGAACCTGTAATGTCTATATGTAAACTATCAAAAACAATATTGTTCACCCCATTCAATGTAATGGCCGCACCTGAAGCAGGACGGAATATTACAGGCAAAGTATCATTATAATTTTTGGTAAAAATCAATTTATTGGTATCTAAACCGGGCAACATCGTCGTAAAAGACAGATTGTCTGTATAAACATTGGGTGCCAACATCAATGTTACATCTCCACCCATACCACAAGTTTTGATTCTGTTTATTGCGTCTGTAATAGTAGCAAAATCGCCATTATTGGAATCAATTGTATAAATGCCATTAAGAGCGGAATCGCATAAGAAATATTTTAAAGATAATGTATCATTGAATACCATAGAATCTTTACCACCTTGATTGACATCAGAAATCCAGAATACAAATTCTTGATCGAGATAACCACTTACGATAGTAATAGGCGTTGTAACAGCAATGGTATCCTTTTCAAAAGTAGACAAGTTTCCTGTCCATGTAAAAGGAGTTTGTTGAACGCCATTATATGTCCAATCTATTGTTGCTGAAGTGATTGGCACTAAACTTGTATTGTAGATTTCTACTTCAGGATAAACAGTGTTGCCTGCGATAACATCGGCACTATCTACTTTGAAAATATCCGACAAAGTCAAATCTACATCTGTGAAAACTATTCCGTATGCTCCCATCAAGGTTTTGCCATAACGTATTTGTCCCAAAATATCAGTAGGCACTTCTTCTAATCTTGTACAATAGAAATCTGCCGTGTCTAATACTTTCAAAGAATTAGAAAGGTTTTCATAAACAGGAGCGATAGCCACAGAATGTCTGTCAGAAGTTACAATAGCTTTCCAATCTGCCAAGGAGTCGCAATTTACTTGACCGATATGACCAACAAATGTTGTACCATAAAGATTGTTAAAATCTATATCCAAACCACCTTTATCAAATCTTATATTAGTATCTGTCGTATAGATTGGATATGCATTACCGATAACTTCAATATTATTATTACGAATAGTTGAGGCCATCGCCGTGGTAGCGGCACTACTACTTGCAGACATAAAAATACCATAACCTGTACCATTTTCCTTATAAACTCTCATTGAATTGTGAGAAAGATTGCTGTTTTTTAGAACATTTCTAAAAT
>CALAVA010000339.1 GCA_937892025.1 uncultured Bacteroidales bacterium | reverse complement strand
ATAATCATCATTGTCCATAGTTTCTCCTGCTAAACGTTCTCCATCTACAAGAAACAAAACTGCATTTCCGCCAAAACCCGCCAAATTGAGTGAGGGACTTTGGTTCATCACATAAGAAAACTCCACTCCGGGAAGTTCGGTCTGTAAAACTTCACGTATATCTGTAGCATCTTGTTGTTCTATTTCTTCTTGGGTGATAACACGAGTTACTATCGGGGCATCTTTGAGTAGTTTGGGAGTGCGAGTGCCTGTAATGACAACCATGTCCAATTTTGTAATATCTTCTTTTAAGGTAAAATCTATTTTCCCTTTTTCACCTTCTTTCAACGTATAGGTTTGTTTTTCAAACCCATAATAGGATATATTTAAGGTATAGGTCTTGTTGTCTGGTAAATGAAGTTTGTAATATCCTTTATCATCAGTTGTTGTGCCAACACCTTTTAGGTCTTTTACAACAATGGCAACGCCAGATAATAATTCTTGTTTGTTACTACAAATAATACCTTCTATATAACGTTGGGAATAAACGGAGGAAAAAAGCAGGCATAAAAAACATAAACCTAAAAAGGTTTTTTTTGTCATAATTTTTTTTGATTTTTTTTAAAATGGATAAATGTAATCTATTGTGATATATCCTTTTACACTTTTCTCATTCATATAATTTGAAAAAAGCAAAGCGGCATATTCGCCATTGGCTAAATGTAAGAAATAAACTTGTTTGGATAAAGTATAGATAGGAGGCATTTCTGAAGTATTTACATCAAGCCATTGCGACAAAACTTTATTGATGGGAGAAGAAATATATTTTATATTTCCATCCATCATATTAGACATATCTACAGTAACTTTTCCAATAATATCTGCAGTAAAATCACTACCATCTGGACGAGTTGCACTATTTCGCAACTCGTCCAAGGTAGCAAATTGTGTTGCCTTGGCTGCACCATTGTTAGTTTTTACATCATAACGGTGTACGGCAAAATCCCAATTTTGCGGTTCTTCTATTCCCGCATCGGCAATATCATTATTGTTTACATTTGTTGTGTCTATAGTTTTAACTTCTATGGATTTTTTATTAAAATCAATATATGTCCATTGCATATAATTTGTAGCATCAATATAAATGGTGCCACTATTGTTTGATTGGTCAATAGAGATAAAACCATAGTCATCTCCGGTGGCTGTTTGAGGGTCATCATAAATGCCACTGAAAATTCCATTACACGAGCAACAAAGTGTTAGTATGGAAAGCCAAACAAGAATACTGCCACTTTTTTTCATGAGATTTAAGGGTAATGTTATTTGCTTACAAAATTTATGTCTATATTCATAGGCATAGCACCAGGTTTGATTGCTCCTGTTAATGTTAATTTTTTATCAATAACGGTGCCTTCAATTGAACCTGTAATAATAAAATCTTCTGTAGTTATGTTTATTGGAGTTTTTGCTAATTTATAACCACCTGTTTTCTTGGTACTTACAACTACGTCTGCAATGGTTAGTGCTGGCAAAGCCATTTCATCACCATTAGAAAGAGCGGGGATAATAACTGTTACTTTGTCGTCAGAGATTTTGTTTATATTCACCTCTGCAACAACTTCTCCAATTGATAGCCCTTCTACACTTTTTGTTAATGTACCAGAATATGTTCCTGCAATTTCATCTGCAGGTTTGGAGGTGCAATTTGTCAAGCATAGCCCTAATACAAGGCTAAAAACTACAAATAAACTTTTATAAAATGTTTTTAACATTTTTTATGATTTTACTATTTTGTTGACTCAAATAGATAATTTATAGACATTGGCATTGCACCAGGTGTAACGGTAAGGTCAATAGATAAAACATCATCTTTAACACTTCCTTTTACTTTGCCTTTGTAGTTAGTGCCTTTTTCTGTAGTAACATCAACATCAGCTTCTTCTAAAGTATAAGACCCTTTAGATTCTTTTGTAACTTTAACATTTGGAATACTTAAAGCCGATGCGGCCATTCTTCCAACACCGATACTTGGCCATTCTATAGTAACAACATCATCGCTTGTTGCTGTTAAAGTAACAGAAAGACCAGTGTAAGTAGTGTCAGAAGAAGCTACTGTTTGTTTTACTGAACCAGTGTAAGTACCTGCAATGTCTTCTGCTGGTTTTTTCTTGCAACTTGTTAAACACATTGCAAAAGCCACTACGGCTACTACCATTAAACTTTTTGAAATTGTTTTTAATGTTTTCATTTTTTTTTAAAATTTAGTTAATAATAAATTAGTTATATGTTCAATTATGGTTTATTTTTATTTGCTATTTATGTTGTATATTTTATGCTTATGCTTCCACTTAACCTTTCGTCATTAATGGTTAGGTTTAATGTCAGAGTGTTATCTGCTATTTTGCCATTTATCAATCCTATTATTTGATATTTGTCATTATCAATAGTAATAGCACGTTCTGATAGTTTGTATGTATTTTTCTTTTCCTTATCAACTATTATATGTGAAAAGTTTAATTCGGGAATTTCAATGTTGTTCACCGTAAAAGCGGGATATGTTAGTGAAACTTTGTTTTCAGGCTCTGAGTTTATGACAATTTCCACATTTTTTTCATCGGAAACTACACCTCCAATCGTGATAACAGCAGTTCCTTTATATGTACCTACTACTGCTTTGGATACATTGTTTTTGCACGCTCCCAAACACAATAGACATATACACATTATAAAGACAACAAAAGTATTTTTTCTCATCATTATTTTTCTTGCTCCTTTTTTTTGTCGTTGCAAAGGTAGAATTAATAATACATTTTTTAAATACCCTATTTAGGGTATTTTGCCCGAAGATATGCTTATTTTTTTGAGAGGTGAATAATGACAAAATAAAAAGAGAGAGTTTTTTCTCTCTCTTTAAGTGTAATGCCCTATGGAAAACAATTTGTTTTCTATGAAAACATTTATTCTTCGGTTACGGCATTTTCGTTAGGTTCGCTTTCATTATTTGTATGGTTATGTTTGTGTTTTTTGAAAGTTTTTTTGTCGTTTTCTTGTTTTTCGGGTTTGGGCAAGAGAACTTTTCTTGACAATTTCAGTTTGCCTGTTTTTTCGTCAATATCTATAAGTTTAACTTCAATTTGTTCTCCTTCATGCAGGACATCTTCAACCTTATTGACACGTTTGTGGTCAATTTCAGAAATATGTAAAAGTCCTTCTTTGCCGGGCAATATTTCAATGAAAGCCCCAAAGGTTACAATGCTTTTGACAGTAC
>CALAVA010000338.1 GCA_937892025.1 uncultured Bacteroidales bacterium | reverse complement strand
CATAAAATATTTTTCTCCATCTTTATCAATTCTTGCACAACATATTGCCAATAATCAACATCTTGTTTAGAACTTTCTTCTTGCAGTTTTTGATATTGCAGAGATAAGTTTTTGTATTCATCATATATACTTTGATAGTTTTTCAAATCTGTTTCAATTTGAGCATATTGATCTATTATCAGCAGTTGAAATTCTGGATTTTGAAGTAAGATATTACTATGTTGTGCATGAATATCAATCAAAAATGGAGCGATTTTTTTTAAATCAGCAAGAGCGATAGGTGTATCATTGACAAAAGAGCGAGATTTTCCTTGTGTAGTCAGTTCTCTTCTAATTAAACAAACTTCTTCTTTGTCAATATCTAAATTATCCAATAATGTTTCCAACTCAGGATTGTTAACTTGAAAAACCGCTTCTACGACAGTTTTTTTTGTTTTATCTTTCACGACATTTGTATCGGCACGCTGTCCTAAAAGGAAGGACAATGCCCCTATCAACATAGATTTTCCTGCTCCTGATTCACCAATTATTGCAGAAAACCCTTGTTGAAAATCTATAGACAAATGTGAAATAAGGGTATAATTTTCAATATATATTGATTGTATCATAGCAGTTTTGTCTTACTTTATTGTGGCATATTTATCCGTATTGCTTGGATCTATAAGTTTTAAAATATCCACAGCACGTTGCTTTTGTTCGTCAGATGCCACAGAAAACATATTCACCAACTCATCGGCTTTGTACATTCCCAAAATATTGATGGCATAAACATTTGTTTTCTGTTTATATAATTCTTTTAACAAATTCAAACTATTTAATACCCCTTCATAGCCTGCATTTAAATCTTGAGCCATCAAATCCAAGCCCAAACGATGATATTGATACAAAAAAGTTCTAAATGGCATATTGGCAGAATTGGTATAACTTTCTAAAAGCCAATAACGATTTCTTGTATTTTTGGAATTGGTCTCCCAACCTGCTTCTCCACTCGGAACCGAAGAAACGATATTGGCACATTTAGTATAAAAAGCATCTCCACCTCGGTTACCATAAGTATCAAAAGTGATTGCCAACATAAAATTTGCATAAAAGGCAACCAAACTTGTTATTGTCCATAAATATGAACTTTCATCATATTCAAACATTTGATTTTCAGAATATTTAAATGAAAGGTCATTATCTTGAAAAGCAAATATAGGAGAATAATAAGTAGAATTGAAAACAGGCCGACTCATTTGCACATATAATTTTCCTGAATAGGAATTTGCTGCATCTGCATTTTCTATAACCAATTGCAGGCTACAATCTATTTTTTCTTCTCCGGAAAAAGAAAAATCTGTCCACTTTCTATCATTTATAAACGATGCGATTCCTTGTTCTAACGTTTTAAATAAGTCTTTGTTCACCTGCGAGGCATATTCACCTGTTAATTTTTGAGCATTTACACTAACACGACAATTAAATTCTTGTGCAAAAGTTGTTTTCAACAGACACAATAGAGAGAGAAGCAAAATATTTTTTTTCATAGTTGAGGTTTAATTTTAGCCTGAAATTCATTTAAAACACGTTTAACAATATGGTGAGCGACATCTTGTTTTAATTGCAAGGGCAAATTTTCAATGGTATCATTTCTATCTATAATATAAACTTTATTGGTTGCAGTTTCAAAGCCTGCCCCTTTGTCGTTTAATGAATTTAACACAATAAAGTCTAAATTTTTAGCATGTAGTTTTTGTTTGGCATTTTCAATTTCATGGTCTGTTTCTAAAGCGAATCCCACAAATATTTGATTTTCTTTTTTATTGGATGCCAATGTTTTTAGTATATCTACCGTTGGTTGCAATTGTATTTGCAAATTTTGCTCTTGTTTTTTTAGTTTTTTATCAAACTTATACACTGGTGTATAATCTGCCACAGCAGCGGACATAATCACAATATCAGCCGTGTCCACCTTATTTTGACAAACGTCCAACATTTGTGCTGCTGTTTGCACATTGGTTCTCTGCACGTTTTTATTTGTAGTTTGCAATGCAGATGGACCAATTACCAAATCTACTTTCACACCGTAATCAGCCAAAACATCTGCGATACAAATTCCCATTAACCCTGTGGAAGAATTTCCAATATACCTAACAGCATCAATAGGTTCACGCGTTCCTCCAGCGGTAACCAAAGCCTTGATATTCATATTTTTATACACAGATGAGCAATAATCATCAAGCACTTTAAAAATTTCTTCAGGTTCTGCCATTCGCCCTTTACCATTTTGCTGGCAAGCTAAAAAACCTTCTTTGGGCTGAATTTCTATATAGCCTTTTTCTTTTAGCACTTGTATATTGTGTTCAACGGCAAAATGGTTCAACATATTCTCGTTCATGGCGGGTGCAAAAAAAACGGGTTTATTCATAGCTAAAAGTGTTGTAGATAAAGCATCATCAGCAATTCCGTTTGCTATTTTTCCAATAATATTTGCCGTTGCTGGTGCTAAAAGACAAATATCCGCCCATTGACTCAATGCGATATGTGTTGTTGTCCTTTCCTGATTAACCTCAAACATATTGACATATAACTTATTATTACTCAATGTTTCTATGGTTAAAGGCGTAACAAACTGAAGGGCATGTTCAGTAGCAATCACTTTCACCTCATAGCCGTTTTTTACGAGTAGTCTAATCAGTGTCAATGTTTTATACGCAGCAATTCCTCCACTGATACCGACAAGAATATGCTTAGCCATCTAAATTTATTTTTTCTTTTGCTCGGGTTTTCTAAAATATACTTGTCCGTCTAAAAATTCTTGTTCGGCCAAAAGGGTTGGTTTCGGCATTTGCTCATAATGACGCACCAATTCAATCTGTTCTTTGTTTTCAAAGCCGTCTTCACCATTATCATGAGAAGAGAAATCACGCACTTTCTCATCCAATTCTTCTTTTAAGACATTGGAGATTTGATCTGCTCTTTTAGACATAATCACGACAGATTCATAAATATTACCTGTTTGCTCGTCAAAATCGTTCAAATCACGAGTAATTGTCGTATTGGTTGTTTTGATTTTTTTGTAATCCATTTTATATTAATTGTTTAATAATTTATTTCTTTTTTTCAATGCGTCAGCAGCTATTCGTTCTGCTTCGGGTAAAAATTTTGATTGGTCATTTTTTGCCCTCAATTTATTTGTATAATCTATCACCATTTGATAGCGTTCTAATTTTTTACTTTCAACACTATTTTGGGCATATTTTTGACTATTTTTTACTAAATAAAACAAAGCCTCCTCTGTATAAGAACTTTCTGGATAATCTTTTAACAGATTTTCCAAACAGATTTGTGCAGCCTTGTAATTTTCTGTATTATAATACATTTGTCCAACACTAAAATCCTTTTTTGCCAATTTGTTTCTCAAAGTGTCAATCATAGCATTGCTTTGTTCTACATATTTACCTGTTGGATAAGTATTTACAAAAATTTGCAGGCTTTCTATGGCCATTTTAGAATCTGTTTGGTCTACATTATAGTCAGGGGAGTTAAGATAATAACATTTTGCTGCCAAAAAACTTGCTTGTTCCACATTGGGACTCAATGGATAACGCTTAACATAATCTTTAAAATGATAGGCAGCCATCAAAAAATCATTGTTTTTCATATAACTATCTGCGAAAAGAAAGAGAATAGTATCGCCTTCTGGTTCTGCAACATACAAAGGATATAATTCTTCAAACAATTGAGTAGCACTCAAATAGGCACCTTGTTCATAATAACGTTTGGCCGCTTCAAATTTTTCTTCTTTAGTTTTATATCGTTTAGAAATACGTTTTTTTGTTACGACATTTTTCTTTCCCTTATCTTGACATGCAAAATCTTGATTTTCATTTGCATAAGAAAGTGCAAAAAACATCATTATTGCTGAAATCAATATCAAGATTTTTTTTCCCATTATCAATCAATCATTTACAATAAAATCAAAAACTTGCAAAGATACATATTTTTTTTGAGAATATCCTATTGGGAGCCTAAAATTCTTACAATTTGGTTATAAAAAGCCCAATTCCAATTTGGCGGCTTCACTCATATTGTCCATAGTCCAAATAGGTTCAAAGGTAATATCGACAGCGACATCTTTCACAAAAGGTAGTTGTTTTACCCTTTCTTCTATCTCTATAGGCAAGGTTTCTGCCACGGGACAATTGGGAGCGGTCAAAGTCATGAGAATATACACCAATTGATTATCAACAACTATGTCGTAAATAAAACCCATATCCCAAATATTGACAGGTATTTCTGGGTCATAAACGTCTTTTAAGATTTCAACTATCGCTTGTTGTTCGGCTGATAAATTATTAATATCCATTACTATTTATTTTGATAGGCCAAAGCATAGACTTTCATTTGTTTTATCATAGATAACAAGCCATTGCTACGTGTAGGCGACAAATGACTTTTCAGACCTATAATATCTAAAAAATCAAGATTGGCCTCAAGAATTTCTTGAGGGGTTCTTTCTGACAAAACTCTAATCAATAAATATATCATACCTTTAGTGATAATGGCATCGCTATCTGCTTTGAAATACAATTTGCCATCTTTACATTCAGCCTGTAGCCAAACATTTGATTGACACCCTGTTATCAAATACTTATCTTGTCGATATTCTTCATCTATGGTTGGCAAAGATTTTCCCAATTCGATAATATAATTATATTTATCTGTCCAATCTTCAAAATAGGAAAATTCACTAATAATTTGATTTTCAACTTCTTCTATTGTCATTTTGATAGGCTTTAAATTTCAATAAATGATTGATTAAACAAATGGCAGTCATGGCCTCCACCACCGACAAGACTTTTGGGCTTACACAAACATCATGTCTTCCACAGGCTTGAAAAACAGCCATATTTCCGTGTATATCCACTGTTTGTTGGTTTTGCATTATCGTAGGAATAGGTTTAAAAGCAACGGTAAAATAAAGCAGTTCTCCATTGGATATGCCCGCTAAAATACCACCATTGTGATTTGTTTTGGTAGAAAAATCCGTGTTGTACAAATCATTGCACTGACTACCATACATTTGAGCAGCCTTAAACCCGACTCCATATTCAAAGGCTTTGGCCGCATTGATACTCATGCAGGCTTTGGATAAATCAGCTGATAATTTGTCAAAAACGGGTTCTCCTAAACCTAATGGTAAATTCTTAACAATACAGCCAATTTTACAACCAATGGTATCTCCTTTTTGATTGCATTGCTCCAGTATAGCAAGCATTTTTTTTGCGACACTTTCACTTGGACAATGCAAAATGTTATGCTCTGCTTCATCTGTCATATTTGGAAAATCAGCAAAAACAGCCTCTCCTATTTGAATTGTATATGATTTTATATCAATATTATACGATGATAAATACTGTTTTGCAATACATCCAGCGACAACTCTCACCACTGTTTCTCGACCTGAGGCTCGCCCTGAACCCCAATAATCAAAAATGCCATATTTTTTCCAATAAACATAATTGGCATGTGAGGGTTTTAGCAATGTTGCATCTTGTTTATAATCTGCAGAAACCATATTTTTATTAGGAACAATAAAAGCAATAGGTGCTCCTGTTGTTTTTCCGTCCATCAAACCCGATAGCCACTCTATTGTATTAGATTCTTGACGTTTGGAGGTGATTTGTCTTTGTCGCAAGACTTCATTTATGGCGTTAAAATCAATAGAGATACCTGCAGGACAACCATCTACCACCCCACCGATATATGGACCATGAGATTCTCCAAATGAAGTTATCCTAAACAAATCTCCAAAACTATTGCCTGCCATAATGTCAAAATTGTGCAAAATTACTATTTTTTGCAATAATGTCCAAAATAATTATGAGATAATTTTAGACACTATTGTTTTCTGCCATAAAAAATCTATGCAAACATACTTTTTTTTAGATAAAAAAAGAACCTAAAAATTAGGTTCTTTTTTTAAATCATTTTCTTTACTGGATTATCTTACACCGAAAGCATATCTTACGCTAAGAGCGAAATCCCATGCTCCAAAGTAATAAAAACCTACGTTATCTCTATTAAACCAAGTACCTATAGTCGGACGGAAATCGGCAGACAACTGCAATGGGAACCAAAACGTATAAGATAAGCCTATCTGTCCGGCTACGCCTACATAACCATAATGATAGTAATCATCACGAACTAAATTTTCTAATAAACCGCCAAAACCGGTAGCCCCACCAACACCGGCATACCAATCCCAAGTACCTTTGGGTGTCCAATGGGGAGATGCAAATATCCAGTCATGAATAACAGTGGCTTGAATGGCATTATAACCTAGAAAACCAGCATCAATTTCCAAGAATCTGGTATTTCCAAAACCATGTTGATAACTTGCATCTACCGACCAGCCTAAACGACCGCCTATAGCACGTGGTTGTGCAATAACTGCAGTGGCAAAACCCACTATCATAACTAATGAAAGAACTAATTTTTTCATATCCTAATTTTTACTTAAAAACTTAAACTTTGCAAAAATAAGCAAAAATACTATCCTGCAATATTGATTAACATTAACTTTTATAAACAAGATATTGTTTAATGAGAAAAGAATTAAAGTTTTATCAATGAGAATATTGCATTTTCATTTAAAGGTGAGCAATCTATTATATGTTTCTTTCCATTCAAGGCTTCAAGTTCAAGCAAAAACATAATTGCCATATTTTTTTCCGACAATGGGAGCAATTGTCCATTTTTCACTTCATCTTGCAATAAACGTATAAGTGCTTCTATGGTACCTCCTGTTGCCAAGAGATCATCAAAAATAAGAATCTTATCATCTTTGTTTAACAAACTCATGTCTATGGCCAAAGTGTTAGTTCCGTATTCAAGAGAATAGGACATTTCTCTAATTGAAGCATAAGGTGGCAATTTTCCTTTTTTTCTTATGGGGACAAGGCCAACATTTAGTCTATCAGCGAGAATACTCCCCAACATAAAACCTCTCGCCTCAATAGCTAATATTTTCGTACAATCTGGCAACATACGCTTAAGTTGTATGGTCAAATCATCGGCAATAGATTTTAAAGCATCTTTATCAGCCAATAATGGATTTATATCTTGAAAAACAACACCTTTTTGAGGAAAATCAACATATTGCTTTAATAATTCTTTATATTTCATTTTACGCTTGTTTTTTATCATTTAATAATTGTATAAAACAATCTTCAATGCTCGGAAGAATCAATTGTCTTTTTTCTATATTTATGTTGCTTTTATCTAAAAATAAATCCAATTGTTTAATTTCATCTTTATCATTTAACACAATATTCACTTGTTGTCCTGCGGCGTACACATCTTTAGCCTCATATTTTTTCATATATTGTAATAATTGATAAATACAAGCGGTTTGAACGGCATAAATATAGCCTGCAAAATTTTGTCTAATGTTCTGTGGAGTATTTGAGTCTAAAATTTTTCCATTCTGAATCAATGCGATACGATTACACAAAGTGGCTTCATCCATATACGATGTAGAGACAAAGACAGTAATATTTTGATTTTTCAACTTTTGTAATATATTCCACAAATCTTTTCTACTGACAGGGTCCACGCCTGTGGTTGGTTCATCAAGAAACAAAATTTTAGGTTTATGCACCAAGGCACAACAGAGTGAAAGTTTTTGTTTCATACCACCCGACAAGTTTTTAGCACGTCTATCTTTAAAGGGTTCTAAGTGCTTCCATATCGGACTGATAAGGTCATAATTTTTGTCTATACTTTCACCATACAAAGTAGCAAAGAACTCCAAATTTTCAAAACAAGTCAAATTGCCATATAAAGAAAATTGTCCTGGTAAATAACCGATTATTTTGCGTATTTTCTTATAATCTTTTAGCAAATCTAATCCATTGATAAGGGCATTGCCTTGGTCTGGGTTGAGCAAAGTAACCAAAATATTAAACAAGGTAGACTTTCCTGCCCCATCTGGACCAATAAGCCCAAATAATTCTCCTTCTTCTACAGATCGGAAGAGCGTCGTGTAGGGAAAGAGTGTAGATCTCGGTGGGCGCCGTAT
>CALAVA010000337.1 GCA_937892025.1 uncultured Bacteroidales bacterium | reverse complement strand
GCGGCCAAACCGTCCGCTTTTAGTACATAGGGGGCTTGTAAGGTCTGCATAAAATTGATAGCATTGTCATATTGTTCTTTGGAAAATGTGGCATATTTAGCAGTTGGAATATGATATTTTTGCATAAATTGTTTAGCAAAATCTTTACTCCCTTCCAATTTTGCTCCTTTTTTGTTGGGACCGATAACGATAACATGTTTTGTTTGCTCATTTTGTTGTATAGCATCTGTCAAACCATCAACAAGTGGTTGTTCTGGTCCAACGACAAGCATATCTATTTGCTTTTCAATAATGAATGTTTTAATAGCGTCAATATCATTGTCTGCCATATCAACATTTATTCCACAAGAAGCCGTTCCTGCATTGCCGGGGGCAATATATAAGGTTTCACATTGTTGGCTTTGACTTATTTTCCATGCCAAAGCATGTTCTCTTCCTCCAGAGCCTAAAAGCATTATCTTCATATCTGTTTTCCTTTTTTGTTGCAAAGATAACACAAAATATTCAAAGTTTGAATATTTTGTGTTATCTTTGCGAATATTACTTGTGCGTTATGATGAAGGCAGATATAATAAAAAGAATTCCCCGAAGACTTATCCGTAGGGAATTGACAGAAGATAAATTGATATGCAGAACCAATCATGGTGGCAACATTATTTATCGTGTAAACAATTTTGATTCTCCCAAGACGATGTTAGAGATTGGCAGGTTGCGAGAAATTGCTTTTCGTAACGCGGGTGGGGGAACAGGTCAAGCGGTAGATATAGATGAATTTGACATTTGTAATCCTCCTTTTGAACAATTGTTGGTTTGGAATCCTTTAGCAAGGGAGATAATGAGTAGTTACCGATATATTTTAGGAAACAATATTAGAATAGATGCAAACAATAGCGTACAATCGCCTGTGGGTGAATTGTTTGAATTTTCAGACAAGTTTATCAAAGACTATTTGCCAAAATCTATTGAATTGGGTAGAAGTTTTGTTCAACCGAAATATCAGGCTTCACGGAAAGGTCTTTTTGCTTTGGATAATATGTGGGACGGATTAGGTGCTTTGCTTTGCATGTATCCCGAAATTGAATATTTTTACGGGAAGATGACTATGTACAAATCTTATAACAAATTAGCCAGAGATTTGGTGTTGTTTTTCTTGCAAAAACATTTTTCTCCCCAAGACAATCTTATTCAACCGATAAAACCTTTGAAACTATATCATAAGGAACAACTTTTGGCCTCTATTCTCACTGCCGATAAGTTTGATGAAGATTACAAAATTTTGATAAGAGAAACCAGCAATCTGCAATGTAAAATCCCGCCCTTGGTCAATATTTATATGGGTCTATCGCCAAACTTATCGGCAGTGAGAATAGATAATGAAGAATTTGGTGATGTGGAAGAATCAACTATATTGGTTTGTATAAAAGACATTTATCCCATCAAAAAAGAACGGCATATCAATTGTTTTAAACAACAACACAACCAATAATTTTATGCAAATTCGCAGTACACAATTTGTCAAAAGCAGTCAAAACTATTTGTCTTGTCCTAAAGATACCTTTCCTGAATATGCTTTTATCGGGCGTTCAAATGTGGGGAAATCCTCATGTATAAATATGCTAACCAATCATGGTAGTTTGGCCAAAATATCCTCTAAGCCGGGTAAAACACAACTAATCAATCATTTTATCATCAATAATGAATGGTATTTGGTGGATTTGCCCGGATATGGCTATGCAAAAACGGCAAAAACGATTAGAGAAAGTTTTGCCCCAATGATTTCTGATTATATTCTCTATCGCCCTAATTTGGTGTGCGTTTTTGTTTTGATAGACAGTCGTTTAAGCCCTCAGAAAATAGATTTAGATTTTTTATTTAAATTAGGGGAAAACGAAATACCTTTTGTTCTCGTTTTTACAAAATCAGACAAACTGAGTGCCAAGAGAACAAAGGAAAACATTCAACTCTTTTTGGATACTATCGAAGAATATTGGGAAGAACTACCACCTTATTTTGTGTCTTCTGCCGTAACCAAAGTTGGTCGTGAAGAAATTTTGAATTTTATAGAACAAACAAATATTTCACTAAAAAATCTTAATCACAATGAATAAATATCTTCTTTTTCACAAAAATATTTATACCATTTTGGCATTCATGTTTTTTAGCCAAACCATGATTGCTCAATTGCCTGCCAAATATTGGATAGCCTTTACTGATAAGCAAAATTCTCCATATAGTATCACTCGTCCTCAAGAATTTTTGTCCGAGCGGGCGATAGAGAAACGACAACGTTTCCATATTGCCATAAACGAAGAAGATTTGCCCGTCAATGCAACTTATATCAACAAAGTGTTGCAAATAGATTCTTCTATCATTCTTTTTACGCAATCAAAATGGTTAAATGGTATCACTATTTATTGCAAAGACACCATGACTATACAAAAAATAAAAGCTTTGCCTTTTGTAAAAGAATGTGAACGCAATAGCAAGATGAAACAAGAAGAAAAACCATATACCAAAGTTTATTCTTATTCCTCTCCGTCAAGTGTTCAACCATCTGTTCCAATTGATTATAAAAATATTAAATATGGCAAAGCGAATGCTCAAATACGCATAAACAATATCCATTGGTTGCACAGAATGGGTTTCTTGGGTCAAGGCATTGTCATGTCTGTACAAGATGGTGGTTTTCATAATGTAGATTCTATTCCGCATTTTCAAAAACTGATTAGTGAAAATCGTCTTTTGGGGGTACGCAATTTTGTGCAACCAGACATAGACCCTATGCGTTCACATAGTCATGGTACGATGGTTTTATCTTGCATTGCCTCTTATTTGCCGGATACACTTGTAGGAACGGCTCCATTGGTGTCGGTTTTTCTTGCCAAAACAGAAGATGGTCGTTCTGAATATCCTATAGAAGAAGACAATTGGGTGGCAAGTTTGGAATGGGCAGATAGTCTTGGCTGTGATATTATCAATTCCTCTTTGGGGTATACCCATTTTGATGATACTATTTTCAACCATCGCCATGAACATTTAACAGGAGAATATACACGAGTTTCTAAGGCGGCAAGTATGGCCGCCAAAAAGGGAATAGTTGTTTGTAATAGTGCTGGAAATGAGGGAGATGGCAAGTGGCATTATATTGGCGTTCCCGCTGATGCCAAAAACATTTTAACGGTTGGTAGTGTACAACCAGACGGAAAAAAATCTTCTTTCAGTTCTTTCGGATACCATGCAAGTGGCAATATCAAACCTGATGCATGTGCTGTCGGAAGTTTTACATGGATGGGAACTCCAAATGGAAAAACTTCATTCGGATTTGGCACTTCCTTTTCTTCCCCATTATTGGCAGGAATGATTGCTTGTTTGTGGCAATCTTGTCCTCAAAAAACTCCTTTTGAAATTATAGAAGCCATACACAAAAGTGGAAACCAATACAAAAAACCAGATGAAGCACTCGGGTTTGGAATTACCGATTTTTTCAAAGCCTATAATCTTCTCAAAAATAATGGTGGCGATATCGTTTTAAATGATGATAATCAAACGCTAATTGCTGTTGATGTAGAGGATTTTGTCGTTAAAAATAACAAATTATCTTTTTATGCGTCTTCTCAATGCAAGGCAAACATAAACCTAAAAATTGAAAATGAAAATCACCAAATAGTAACAGAACGTAATTTGAAACTCAAACAAAAACCAAAGAAAATAACGCTAACAAACATCTCTCTCTTGAATGACAATGCCAATTACGCATTTGGATGTATGATATTTTCCTTTAACGAGCAACAAATATTGGTATATACTATCGGTGAAGAAAAATAGAACAACACTTATATTTATTGAAGTTGTGTATGCTTATGATAATAAAACAAGATTGTTATCGTTATAAATTGAAAATAATATATTATTTGTAAATTTAAACTATCTTATCTATGGACATATTAACGATATGGCAGATTTGGCTGATTATAGCCTTAGTAACTTTTATTATAGAGATTTTTTCTAATACCTTTGTGTTTTTATGTTTTTGCATAGGCTGTCTTTGTTCTGCCTTAACGGTTGTTTTTACAGATAATATTATTATTCAACTTATTGTTTTTGCTGTAGTTACGCTTTTGAGTTTGTTGTTTATTCGTCCATTGATGAAAAAAGTGTTTTTTAAGTATAGTGATAAGCAGAAACTTAATGTTGAGGCTTTGGAGGGTCAAATAGGCAGAGTGGTGGAAGAAATAAACTCTCAAAAACATAGCGGTAGAGTTTTCGTTTATGGAGATGATTGGAAAGCCGTTAGTGAAGATAATTCTATTATTGCTGTTGATAGCCAAATAGAAGTTGTTCGTGTGGATTGTAATATATTAATTGTTAAACAAATAAACTAAAATTATGATTATCGGTATTTTAATTGCCATTTTGGCCATCGCTTTTGTTGCTTCAGGTGTACGTATTGTCCAACAATCTGAAACTGTTATTATTGAAAGATTAGGAAAATATCACCGCACCTTGCAAGCGGGAATTAACATCATCATTCCTATTATTGATAAACCAAGAAATATCATTTGGAGATATACGCGAGAAGGAGCAAACGGTAGAGCGTATGTTATTAAAAAAGAAGTAAGTAAAATAGATTTAAGAGAAACCGTTTATGATTTTCCCAAACAAAATGTGATAACAAAAGATAATGTTGTTACGGAAATCAATGCTATTTTGTATTTTCAGGTAATGGACCCCGTAAAGGCTATTTATGAAATTTCTAATTTGCCCGATGCCATTGAAAAACTGACACAAACAACATTGAGAAATGTTATTGGGGATATGAATTTAGACGAAACCCTTACGTCTCGGGATACTATCAATAGTAAATTACGTTCTGTACTTGATGATGCTTCTCATAAATGGGGCGTTAAGGTTAATCGTGTTGAATTACAAGACATAAACCCGCCTCATGACATTAGAGATGCTATGGAAAAACAAATGCGTGCCGAACGCGATAAACGAGCAAAAATTTTGGAAGCCGAAGCCGAAAAACAAGCACAGATATTAGAATCAGAAGGTTGGAAAACGGCACTTGTCAACAAAGCCGAAGCCGAAAAACAATCCCAAATTCTGCGTGCTGAAGGTGATGCTCAAGCCAAAATCCGAATAGCAGAAGGTGAGGCTCAAGCCATTCATAATATCACTGCCGCAATTTCTGAAACTAAATCAGACCCTGTTAAATATATGGTCGCTATCAGATATATTGATACCTTGAAAACTATGGTTGATGGCAAGGATAACAAAACTATATATATGCCATACGAGGCAACAGGTGTATTAAGTTCTTTGGGAGGAATAAAAGATCTGTTTCAAGCGACAAAATAATATTGTCAATTTTCTTTTTCCAAATAAAACTGTCTTATTTGATAAGGCAGTTTTTTTATTGGTGTCCGCTAAATTAGCGGACACCAATATTTTTTTTCCGCTTGTTGTTTTGATACAAAAAAGACAAACAACCTACATGATTTTTGTCTGTATTTTGAGTGCGTTTTTTTTCTTTTTTTGTGTTCCCCAATGGGTTGAAAATAATGCTATCTTTGCGAAAAATACAAACGAAAGAAAAATGTCAGCCAATTTATTAAAAAAAGATTTAAGCAATTTGCAAGAATGTTTTCCAAAAGATTTTTCATCAGAACAAAAATCAGCATGTAAAACGTTGTTTTTCAAAAAATTATCACTTTTGTGCCATCAATATTATGGTGGAATAATGCATACTTTTCCCAAAGTGTCGGTAGAGGGTTTCAATTGGTTTAATGTTTGGTACACTCCCGGTGTTTCTGCCGTTTCTACTACTATAAGAGACAATAATGATAGTTCGTATCAATTAAGCAATAGAAAAAATTTAGTTGCTGTTTTGTCTGATAGCACAAGAGTTTTAGGGGATGGTGATTGCACACCTCCCGGTGGTTTGGGGGTGATGGAAGGCAAGGCTTTTTTGATGAAATATTTAGGTGGCATTGACGCAATGGCACTTTGCATTGATAGTAGAGATGAAACAGGCAAAAACAATCCAGACAAAATCGTTGATTTTGCAAAGATGGTGCAACATAGTTTTGGAGCCATCAATTTAGAAGATATTTCTTCCCCCAATTGTTTTGTTGTTTTGGATAAATGTCAAGAAGTATGCAATATTCCTGTTTGGCATGACGATGCACAAGGAACGGCTTGTATAACATTAGCCGCTTTGATAAACGCTCTACGATTGGCGAAAAAAAACATAACAGAAACTAAAATAGTGCTTTATGGTGCAGGGGCGGCCAATAGTACCATTGCTCGGCTATTGATGGAATATGGGGCAAAAGGTCAAAATATGATTCTCTTTGATGTCAATGGTACTTTGGATACAGATAGAAAGGATTATCAAGAAAATCCAATGTGCTATCGTCAATGGGCATTGTGTCAAAACACCAATCCTTTCCACATAAAAACGGAAGAAGAAGCCTTTAAAGATGCAGATGTACTTATTGCCCTATCAAAACCCGGTCCGGATACCATCAAACCAGAATGGATAAAACTAATGGCAGACAAAGCCATTGTTTTCACTTGCTCTAATCCAACTCCAGAAATTTATCCTGATGCGGCAAAAGCAGCAGGGGCGTATATTGTCGCCACCGGAAGGGGAGATTTCCCTAATCAGGTGAACAATTCCATTTGTTTCCCTGCTATTCTAAAAGGCGTTTTGGCCGTGCAAGCGACAAAAATAACTGATACGATGGCCATTGCCGCCGCTTGTGCTATCGCTGATTTCGCAAAAAACAGAGGTATTGACCCTAATAATATTATCCCCAAAATGACAGAAACAGATGTCTTTCCTATGGTTGCTGCCGAAGTGGCTATGCAAGCCATCAAAGAAGGACACGCCAAATTACATCTCTCTAAACAAGATGTGTATCAACAAACAAAAAATGATATTGAACACACTCGCCAAATGATGAATGTTTTGGCACAAAACGGGTTGATAAAACCGATAGATATGCAACTTGTAGAAAATGTATTGCAAGAAACAATAGAAGAAATAAAAACAAATTCACGGCAATAACGTGAGTTTGTTGTATGTTATAACTATCCATTCGTTTTATGTCCCATACATATTCCCTATCAGCCGACAGGCAGGAATGTCATTTGCAAGATTTTCGAAAAGATGTGTAAAAAAATGTTATATTTGCAAAAATAAAATTTCACATAAAAATGAGGAATAAATTAGTTTTAGTTTTAGCAAGTGTTTTATTGGTTTTTACGGCATGCAAAAAGGAATTTACAATAACGGTTACTTCTGACAATGAGAAATGGGGTAGCGTAACAGGTGGTGGCACTTTTGCCAAAGGCACAGAAATAAAAATAAAAGCAACTCCAAAAGCAAGTTATAAATTCACAAAATGGGACGATGATAACACCGACAATCCGCGTACTATAGTAGTGAAAAAGGATGCGACCTATACAGCCATTTTTGAGAAAAAGCCAACATTTACTTTGTCGGTAAATGCTAATAATAATGCATGGGGAACAACTACCGGTAGTGGCAACTATCTGGAGGGTGCTTATGTTTCAATAGAGGCAATCCCTAATAGTGGTTATCATTTTGAAGGTTGGGATGATGGCAGTATGGACAATCCACATACGATAACATTAAACTCTGATATGATAATTACTGCTACGTTTGCACAAGGTGATTTTTATATTTATGTAACATCCAATAATGAAGAATGGGGCAGTGTTTCTGGCGGTGGTGCATATAATAAAGGAGCAACAGCAACGCTAAAAGCCACTCCCCAAACGAATTATAAATTTGTAAAATGGAATGATAATAACACAAGCAATCCACGGACAATAACAGTAAATGCAAATGCTTCTTATGAAGCCATATTTGCCTCAAAAGTATCATATACCATTACGGTTAATTCTAATAATACATCATGGGGTACTGTAACAGGTGGCGGTACTTATCAAGAGGGGACATCTGCAACGCTAAGAGCAACTGCTAAAAGTGGATATGGTTTTATTACTGTCCGCTAAACTTTCTACATT
>CALAVA010000336.1 GCA_937892025.1 uncultured Bacteroidales bacterium | reverse complement strand
TTGAGTTATGGCAAAAAAGAGTACACCTGGTCTAAATACAGGTTCTATGGCAGACATCTCTTTCTTGTTGCTGACATTCTTTTTGTTGACCTCTTCTATAAATACAGATCAAGGTATTCAAAGAAGATTGCCACCAGCATTGACAGGAGATGAAAAACCTCCAGAAATCAATAAACGAAATGTGATGAAGATTTTGGTAAATATGTATGACCAACTTTTGGTCAATGACGAACCTATGGATGATGTTCGACAACTAAAAGCCCGTACAATAGAATTTATCACCAATCCTTCAAATAATCCTCACATGTCTGAAGTTAAATTGAAATATATTGAAGAACTTGGTGCAGAAGCACCTGTTTCAAGTGGAGTTATTTCCTTACAAAGCGATAGAGGTACATCTTATAAAGCATATATTGCCGTTCAAGATCAACTTACTGCTGCTTTTAACGAAATTAGAGACTCTTATTCTCAACAACAATATGGTAAAACTTTTGACAACTTGACAGAAGGACAACGCGATATTGTAAAAAAAGTCATTCCAGTCAGCATTTCAGAAGCAGAACCATCTAATTATGGAGGGAAAAAATAATGTCAAGATTTAGAAAAGAAGGGAAAAAAGGTGTTCCTGATTTGAACATGGGTTCCATGTCAGATATTATCTTCATGTTCTTATTCTTCTTTATGGTTATCACAACCATGAGAGAATCACAATTGTTTGTTAGAACAAAAGTTCCTCAAGCTACAGAAGTGCAAAAATTAGAAAAAAAATCTTTGATTGCCAATATTAACATTGGACAACCTAATACACGTGAATTAATTGCAAAATATGGGCCAGAACCTCGTATTCAATTAAATGACCAATTGGGAGATGTACGTGACATTGTTCAATTTGTTGAAATTGAAAAAAAAGCTCGGAATGAAGCAGACCGTACACAAATGACATGGTCACTCCGTGTAGATGAAGCGGTAAAAATGGGAATTGTTACCGATGTTAAACAAGAACTTCGTAAAGCAAGTGCTTTCAAAGTGAATTATTCCACTTCAAAAGGCGTAAAAAAATAACATCTAACAAATTTGCAATAAAAATTAAGGTTGGGAACTCCCCAACCTTTTTTAGTAATTATAAATTCTATTGAGTATGAAAACAATCTTTAAAGCAGGTAATATGATTTATCCTCTTCCTGCAGTATTGGTATCTTGTGGAACCAAGGAACAAGGATACAATATCTTAACCATTGCTTGGACAGGAACCATTTGTTCTTCTCCCGCAATGTGTTATATCTCTGTTCGCCCAGAACGCTTTTCTAACCAAATTATCAAAGAAAATGGGGATTTTTTTATCAATCTCACTAACAGACAATTGGCTTTTGCTACCGATTGGTGCGGTGTGAAATCTGGCAAAGAGATAGATAAATTTAAAACATTAAATCTCACCCCTATACATTGCAATGAAATAAAAGCACCCTATATAAAGGAATCACCATTAAGTATTGCCTGCAAAGTAAAAGATATAATTCCTTTGGGTTCGCACGATATGTTCATCGCTGATGTCATTACTATATTAGCAGACAATAAGTTCATTTCTCCAGAAAATGGAAGTTTCAATTTGGAACAAAGTGAAATTATTTCCTATTGTCATGGAAAATATTACACTATGGGAAAACCTATCGGAAAATTTGGTTGGAGTGTTGAAAAGAAAAAACGAAAAAAATAAATTGTTTCACTTAGACAATCATTTGTTTTATTTGTTCCACCACTCTATCTGTATGAATATCCAAAACAGACACTATCAATGTCGCTTGACGGTAATACATTTCTCGTATAGGCAAAGTTTGTTTTATATATTGTAGCAAATCACATTGTCCGCGTAGCAAAGGTCTTTGTTTATGACTATTTTTTAATCTATCTGCCAAAACCTTTGCTGGCAAATATAGATATACAGAAAATCCATTATCGTTGATATATTTCATATTATCACCATAACAAGGAGTTCCACCACCTGTAGAGATTAAAGTGTTGATATTGGTTGCGGTTTCATGTAGCAAATCTGTTTCAATTCTACGAAAAGCCATTTCTCCTTCTTTGGCAAAAAAGTCGGAAATATCTCCGTATCGTTGCTCAAACAAGGCATCTAAATCCAAAAACTGATATCCTAATTGAGCAGCGATACGTTTTCCGAGTGTGGATTTGCCACACCCTGCAAATCCAAGCAAATAAATATTTCTCATTTATAATGAAGACAGACGAACCGCTTCTAAGAAATTTTTGGTAATATATTTCAATTGTTCTTCATCAAGTTCAGTATGCATTGGCAAAGAGACAACTTCTTTACACAATTGTTCACTCACTGGAAAATCTCCATGTTGGTAACGTTCACTTTTATAGGCTTTTTGTAAATGCAATGGTACAGGATAATAAATCATCACAGGCACGTGTTTTTCTGCCATCAAAGCGATTAATTTTTCTCTATCAACACCTTTTACCCTTAAAGTATATTGATGAAAAACATGTGTAGAATTGTTATGAACTTTCGGAGTAATAATTTGTTGTACATCAGCAAAAGCCTGATTATAAAAAGCGGCTGCTTTATTTCTATTTTGTGCATACTCATCTAAATATTTGAGTTTTACATCTAATACCGCTGCTTGTAAACTATCTAAACGAGAATTAACCCCAACCATATCGTGATAATATCTCTTAAACATACCATGATTGACAATACCTCTAAGTTGGTAGGCGATAGCATCATCATTGGTAAAAATAGCACCACCATCTCCATAACAGCCTAAATTTTTGGAAGGGAAAAACGAAGTACAACCTATTGTTCCTATCGTTCCTGCTTTTTTGGTTGTTCCATCTGAAAATGTATATGTTGCACCAATTGCTTGACAAGCATCTTCTATCACATAAAGATTATATTTTTTTGCAATTGCAAGAATCTGTTCCATATTAGCACATTGTCCAAACAAGTGTACAGGTACAATAGCTTTTGTTTTAGGAGTAATAGCCTTTTCTATGGCTTTGGTATCGATATTAAAGGTATCGGCTTCAACATCAACTAAAACTGGTGTCAATCCCAATAAAGCAACCACTTCTGCCGTTGCAATAAAAGTGAATGTTGTCGTTATCACTTCATCTCCGGGTTGCAAATTTAAAGACATTAAAGCAACTTGCAAAGCATCTGTGCCATTCCCGCATGGAATAACATGTTTTACACCCAAATAGGATTCCAAATCCGACTGAAATTGTTTAACCATTGGTCCATTAATAAAAGCACAACTTTCCAACACTTGTTCCCATTTCTCGTCTATTTCTTTTTTTATTTTCAGATATTGCGAGTGCAAATCTACCATTTGTATATTTTTCATTGCTATAATATTTTATAATTTATTAATTTTCATTGATTTGTATAGGATTATTGATTGATTTTTGTTCTATTGTTTTTATGGCAACAGAAACAGAATCTTTGTGGGGTTTCTGCTTCTTCTCCAAGATAGTTTTTTCTTCTATCATTTGTTCGGTAATCTTTTTTAACATACCCTTAGCAATTTCATCATTTGACATATAATAATTTAGATTATCCTTAAAATCATTATATTGAATATGATGATTTTCCATTATGCGATTCATTTCCTTGTGTAGCCATTCTTTTTTGTTTACTACAGATGTATCCATTTGTCTTATTCGGTATTCTCCTTCTAATAGATATATATCATGCAAAATTTGCTCAATTTCTGTTTGAGAATACAGATTTTTAGGTTTTTCTGCTTTCATTCTTTGACAAGCCATACCAAGCAACAAAACAGCAACAATTATAAGCACTTTTTTCATTTTCATCATCTATCAAATTGTAAGGCCATAGCCGCTTTGGTTTCTAAAAAAACACCTTCATCATACACCAAAACACCATTAAGAAAAGTTTTGCAAATATGCGAATGGAATTGTTTCCCTTCCAATGGAGACCATTGACATTTATAAAAAATATTTTCTTTTTTTACCTCTTCACAGACAGACAAGTCAACTAACACCATATCAGCGAAATAACCTTCTCTCAGATAACCGCGTTTATGTATCTTGAACAATTCTGCTATTTGGTGAGCAAAACTATCTACCAAGCGTTCTAATGTCAATTGTTTTTGATAGACCAACTCCAAAAGGATTTGCAGACTATGTTGAACCATTGGCATTCCAGAAGGGGCTTGAAAATAGCCGTGTTGTTTTTCTTCCCAAGTATGTGGGGCATGGTCAGAACCTACTGTTAGTATCACACCATTATTCAAAGCATTTTGCAAGGCTAATTTATCTTTTTCGGTCTTGATAGCTGGATTACACTTAATCAATGTTCCATACTTATCATAATCATTATTATCAAAGAAAAGAGAGAAACAAATAAGAGATTATTTAAAAAAGAACAATTTTTTAAAAAGTGATGCAGAGTATAATATACAAGAAAAAATCAAACAATTTAAAACAACAATTTGTTATGATAATATATATATGGATAAAGCAAATGATATTTTAATGCAATTACAAGATGGGAATTATGATTTTATTAATGATAAATCTTTATCAAAATTTTTTGAATTCGATACAAAAAGTGATTTCAAAGAATTAACCAAAAATTTGAAAGAAACAATCCAAATAATGGAAGACTTAAGAAAAGAAGAAGAGTCTTTACACGAAAAAAGAAAAGACGATCCTAAATTGGATGACTCATTAAAAGACATCGAAAAAAAAATGTTTAAGAATCCGAAATATGATCAGAAATTTGACCCACTTGCGAATACTATTAATTTAAATAGTATGGATATCACAACAGAAAGAGAAGAAAGAGAAAAAAGAGAAAGAGAAAAAAAAAATAAAAAAATAAATGATAAATTTCGTAAAAAAAATATTAATGATACGGATATTTCTTTTAAAGATATAATAGAAAATCCTGAATTATTAAGGAAATATATCGGTGTTAAAACTTTAATTGGATTTATTATTTTTATGGTGATTATTACTATAATAGATAATAAAAATCAGAAAAGGATGAAAGAAGAAGAAGAAAAAAAAATGAAAGAAAAAGAAAATAAAGAGGAAAAAAAGGAAAATAAAGAAGATAAGGAAAAAAAGGAAAATATAGAGGAAAATAAAGAAGATAAGGAAAATGTGAAAAATAAAAGTGTGGATAATAAACAAGAGAATATTAATAAAGATGAAATTATAAAAGAAAAAATTGAATA
>CALAVA010000335.1 GCA_937892025.1 uncultured Bacteroidales bacterium | reverse complement strand
ACTCAGTTTTATGTCGGGAGTATTTTACTTATGTTAGATTATTTACAAAAAAAATCTATCTTTGCACTTCACAAAAAATATAAAATACAATATAAAACATTAAATAAATGAATAGAGATATTTTTGTTTCACGACATGTTGGTCCATGTCCAGCAGAAGTTGAAAAGATGCTAAAAGTTATAGGTGTTTCATCAATAGATGAATTAATAGACCAAACAGTTCCTGCAAAAATTAGGTTAAAAGAACCATTAAAAATGGATGCTCCAATGGGAGAGGCAGAATTTTTGAATCACATTCGCCTATTGGCTTTAAAAAACAAGTTGTACAAATCTTATATCGGTATGGGTTATTATGGAAGTATAACTCCTGCTGTTATTTTGAGAAATGTGTTAGAAAATCCGGGTTGGTACACTTCCTATACACCCTATCAGGCAGAAATTTCTCAAGGTCGTTTAGAGGCTTTGTTGAATTATCAAACTGTTATTTCTGATATGACAGCCATGCCATTGGCTAATGCATCTTTGCTCGATGAGGCAACCGCTGCTGCTGAGGCAATGATTATGTTTTTCAATGCTCGTAGCCGTGATATGCAGAAAAACAATGCTAATCAGTTCTTTGTTGCGGAAGATGTTTTTCCTCAAACTTTGCATGTCATTAAAACGAGAGCAAAATTCTTAGGGATAGAGGTAATCGTTGGCAAATGTTCTGAAATGACCATCAATGACAAAATTTTTGGTGTTTTGGTACAATACCCTAATCAATATGGAGAAGTGCTTGATTATACAGATTTTGCAAAGAATATGAAAGCACATGGCATCAGAGTTGCTGTTGCAACAGATTTGATGGCTTTGGCTCTATTGACTCCTCCGGGAGAATGGGGTGCTGATTGTGTGTTGGGTTCGACACAACGATTTGGTTTGCCTATGGGTTTTGGTGGTCCTACTGCAGGTTTCTTTGCTTGTACAGAAGATTTCAAAAGACAAATGCCGGGTAGAATTATAGGTATTACCATTGATAAACAAGGCAACAAGGCTTATCGTATGGCTTTGCAAACACGTGAACAACATATCAAACGTGAAAAGGCAACTTCTAACATCTGTACGGCTTCAGCATTGATGGCTATTATGAATGGTTTTTATGCCGCTTATCATGGTAAAGATGGAATAAAAGCCATTGCAACTCGTATCAATGCCCTTACCGAAAAGTTAAATGAAGAATTGCCCAAGTTGGGATATAAACAACATAACAAATTTTTCTTTGACACTTTAGCCATAGAATGTCCTGTAAAGACGGACAAAGTACGTCAAATTGCCCTTGAGCATGAAATCAATTTCCGCTATATCTGTGAAGATTGTATCGGCATTAGTTTAGACGAAACAACCACTAAAGACGATGTTGATGAAATTTTGAATGTATTGGCTATCGCTGCAGGCAAAACTCATGAAAAAATAGATTGCAAAGGTTGCTGTAGCAACTTGGCAATGACACATTTGCCAGACAATCTGAAAAGGACATCGGCTTATTTAACACATCCTGTTTTCAATAGTTATCATAGTGAAACCGAGATGATGAGATATATCAAAAAATTGGAAGTAAAAGATTTGTCCTTAAATAGAGCAATGATTCCGTTAGGAAGTTGTACAATGAAACTAAATGCCGCCGCC
Source organism: uncultured Bacteroidales bacterium (assembly GCA_937892025.1). GTDB lineage: Bacteria > Bacteroidota > Bacteroidia > Bacteroidales > WCHB1-69 > UBA1205. The sequence goes on along the minus strand of CALAVA010000335.1, from coordinate 1,498 downwards.
GAAATGTTACCTATCAGTTGGGTGCGTTTCCAAGCCATTCACCCATTTGTCCCTGCAGACCAAGTGGAAGGCTATCTAACTATGATAAAAGAGATAGAACACGATTTAGCCACCATTACAGGTTTTGACGGTGTCTCTTTGCAACCAATGTCTGGTGCCTCTGGTGAATATGCAGGATTGTTGGTTATCCGTAGATATTTTGATGCTAATAATGCTGGACATCGTAATGTTTGTTTAATACCTTCTTCCGCTCATGGAACCAATCCTGCTTCTGCAGCCATGGCCGGAATGAAAATAGTTGTTGTCAATGCTACAGCAAGTGGAGAAATTGACGTAGAAGATTTGAGGCAAAAAGCAGAACAAAATAAAGATAATTTGGCTTGTTTGATGATTACTTATCCTTCTACTCATGGTGTATTTGAAGAAGCCGTTATGGATATTATTGATATAATTCATCAAAATGGTGGTTTGGTTTATATGGACGGAGCCAATATGAATGCTCAAGTAGGCTTGACCAATCCTGCAACAATGGGTGCAGATGTTTGCCATTTGAACCTTCACAAAACATTTGCAATGCCTCATGGTGGTGGCGGTCCCGGAGTCGGTCCTATCTGTGTTAATAATAAACTAAAAGACTTTTTGCCTAATCATACACAAGTAGAAGTTGGTGGGAAACAAGGCTCTGCCGTTTCGGCTGCTCCTTTCGGATACCCAATGTTGTTGCCTATAACCTACGGATATATTAAAATGTTAGGCGAAGAAGGACTTACAGCGGCTACAAAATATGCTATTTTAAATGCCAACTATATGATGTCAAGATTAAAAGACACCTACAAAATACTTTATACTGGTGCAAAAGGAAGAGTGGCTCATGAAATGATTTTGGATTGCAATTCTTTCAGCTTACATGCTCAAGTTGGAGATTTGGCAAAACGTTTGATGGATTATGGATTCCATGCTCCAACGGTTGCATTCCCTGTACATGGCACTTTGATGGTAGAACCTACAGAAAGTGAACCATTATCAGAAATGGATAGATTGTGCGATGCTTTGATACAAATTAGGAAAGAAGTTGCCGATATTGAAAATGGAAAATATTCTCAAGAAGACAATCCAATTGCCAATGCACCACATACTATGCAAGTCGTTTGTGCAGATGAGTGGAAACATACATACTCGCGTCAAGTGGCTGCATTCCCTCTCCCACATGACGATAAATATTGGCCAACAGTTTCCAAAGTTGATGATGCATACGGTGATAGAAATTTGGTCTGCAAATGTGTTGAATAGAAAATCGTGTAAAATAATCATTCTAAAGGATGTCTAAAAAGGCATCCTTTTTTTTGCGAGTTTATCAAAATAATATTAGACGTGTTTGTTCCATTAGCTTAAGCATACAAATGCAATGCTTTTGTTACGAAACTTGGATACATGGATTAATAAACTATTACTGTCCGCTAAACTTTCTACATTAGCATAAAATTAGGGCTGAAACCAG
>CALAVA010000334.1 GCA_937892025.1 uncultured Bacteroidales bacterium | reverse complement strand
ACGGCTACAAGTGCCGTCATTGCTTGGAACAAGAATACCATCAATAGCCAAGTCGTTTAACTCGATACATTCGTTGATACCCGATTGGTATGTTGCACTTGAATTGCATATTGGATAAACAGTTACAGCAACATTGTATTGTTCGTCATTTGGAACAGTATAAGCCTCTCTAAAAGTATAAACGACATTATTTCCAATGGTCATTATTCCAAAAATAGTATCGTGTAAGGTTTCAACAACTGCTCCAGTTGAGTTTGATACTTCCAAAAGCAACACCAAATCTTCCATATCCATATTACCGCTATTGGTAATGCTTACCTCTTGATTGATAGTCATATTCGGTTGTAGGCAATTACCTTGAGAACTTACCTGAGTGGCAAGAACTGTCAAGGCTGGATGAATGTCTATAATTGATTTTGCTGTATCATTTATAGGATTATTGTCTATTGCAACACCCAAATATGCAACAATATTATAGGTTCCATTGGGCAATGTTAAAGCCGAGGAGATATCAATAGTATCTTTTTTCAAGGCTGAAATGATACGATTTGTCAATGGATAGGTAAATGAATTGGTCATATCGCCTGTAATATCAACATGCAATTCTGTTGGAGCAACATTAAAATCTATAGTAGTAGAACTAATATTTTCTAATACTACCGATAGTTTGGTTGTATTATTGCAAATGGTAAGAGAATCTGTAAGAATTTGAGTTACTGCCAAATCTTGTTTAGCGGTGATACGAATTCTATCAATATATTGTGTTCCGTCATATTGTGCCAATGACATGCGAATAGCATCAAATGTCAATATTACACAAGATTCTCCTACAGCTGAGTCTAATGGGATAGCATATTTTGTCCACCCCATATTGCCAGAGCCATCATTTTTCTGCAATTTACACAAAGCAATATACGATACTCCTCCATTGACGGTATAAGCCACATTCACAAAATCTGATAAGGCACCTGTAGCAACATTGGCGTTTGTATCATTCCAATACCAAAATTCCAACATAGGTTCTCTAATATTATTGAAATTCAACTGGCGAGTAAACAATTTACTTTCAGCACCACGTGTTCCATCAAATGCCAACATGGCGTTGCCATATTGTGGTATAACAGTACCTGTAGCATTGCTATCAAGCATAATTTTCCAACTCATTGTTGAGTCTGCATCTTGTAGATACATAGAGGAAGGGAATCCGCCTGTAAAATCCTCGTCCAAAGGCAAACTCCAACGAGTTGGACCATAAGTATTCACGAGGGTATCATTTGTATAATTCGTATCCGCACTACAAGACAAGACACCTGTAAGGGTTAATACACCACCAAAATCAACATTAAGATGGTCGGTAACCATAATTGTATCGTATATGAATGGGTCTAAATAACCTGTGGATATAGTGGTATCCCAAACTGCAGAATCGGCTCCAGAAACATAAAGCGTAAGTGTTAACGGTGTTTGGTCAAACTCAATTCTTTCCACACCTGCATTACGTATTGCATATTTTACAGCAACAGAATTTGGTGCACACAAGTCTGTAGAGCCAATCCCCTGTGGTTCTACCATTTCTACTAAAGACAAATCACTTCCCATTTGCCCCATATCAAAACTATAAGCACCCATTGTAGATACTGACCACCGTTTGATACCATTTATATCGGCATCAACACCACGCGTTGGACACATCAAATTGGAATAATTATCTATATCTGCATTTTGTGCAATATTTTTAAATTGTGGATCTATTGAAACCGAGTTGCTATCTTTATTTGTCAAAGCGGCTCGCCATGCTGTCAAATCTGTTTTGGCTGCACCTGCATAACCGATATATGTTGTTGAAGTTCCTGTTCTCGGTCCCCAATAGTTATTGTAATCCAAATCGCAATTATTTAGATTGGCAACTGTACCATAAATAGGATAATTGGTTGCAGAGGAACTTTTACATACAAAGATATTGTTTCTGATACTTGCAGGATAAGTAGCATTAGTTGTATTAACATATATACCATAAGCATTACTTGTACCTGCATAATAAACCGTATTATGATAATAATTGGCTTTGGAGTAGTTTTGATACAAACCATAGAAGGCACCTGCTCCCGAAAGTTTGCGTATTTCATTATTGGCAACTAAAGCAGGCACTGTTGTACCCGTAGTTGCATTATGTACGTAATACAATCTTATACCATAACCATAATAAAACGCAGATGTATTTTGTAATAATATTTTATTGCGTACAATGCCACTATCTATTCGTGCATAACCCAATTGTATCGCATAAATTGCATTCCCCCCTACTGTAGCAGACACAAAATCATTGTCTGCAATTCTATCTATACCAATATAACTATAAGCATAAACACCATAATAGCGGAATCGGTTAAATTTATTATCGGTAATAGTAACCCTTGCCGAATTGTTGGCTACGCCTGCATAATTAGCATTGCAATAACTAAGATATACACCTGCATAACCATCATTAAAAGTATTATTCAAAATACGGAGATTACCCATACCCGTATTGTTTGTTGAACCCGAGAAATAAATAGCAGACCCTGAGGCAGTTGTTGTGGTGGAACTCATATTAAATATACAATTGCTGATTTCCACATTACTGCATGCACTATCAAAATATACACCTGCTGCAGAGGTCGTTGTAGTGGCAATAGTCAAATTATTAATAGTAACATTGTAATTTTTAGCCAAGGTAATTACATTACTACTATTTGATAATACCACATCAGAATCCTTTCCTGTTTGAGATGTAAGTACTAAAACATCGGTATTGTTTAATCGTCTTTGTAGTTTGGCAAAATTGGCTTGGTCTGTATGAGTACCTGTTTCCAATTCTAATCTAAATGTACCATGAGAAGAGATTCCACAATATTGAACAATGCTAACAAATTGTTCTATAGAGGCATAATCTGCATTGGCAGAAGGTCCAATAGTATATGTACCCGGAGCAATTGTGCCTGCACAAGGTACGACACATAAACTCAAGGTATCATCGCTTGTTACAGGGTCTGTTTGTCCATTGGGATTAGCAACCCATACCTTAATATTATATACATTTCCATACGTCAATTGTAAATTGCCTATATTAACTGTATCTATAAAATCGCAAGACAATCCTTTTGTATAATTATATAAAATTGGAGTGCTGTCATTTATGGAATAATAAATGGAGCAATTTAAATTTTGACTACCTTTATTCCGGATTATCACAGATAATGGATATGTACCCGGAGCAGGGCTTGCATCTGGAGAAATAATTTCTTCTAATGCTACCGAATTGGCATCCCATGTTCTTGGTACGGACATGTGAAATTTAGTAGCAGGTCTTGCTTCATCGCCTCCTGAACTACGTGTAAAACCGGTCACCGTTCCACAAAAATATGAAGAAGAAACAGAAGTGGTATTGTGTTCATAATATATCATCAAGCCCATAGTATCTGGAACGTGAATCGGACTCGTAAACTCACACTCAAACCAACCGCCATTGCTAGTCAGATTAGGAACAGAACCTTGCCATACTAAAGTTGCCCCATCGGTAAGAGGATTTATATGACCAGTAGTTGGCTCATCTGCAATAGTATTATAATTAACAAATTTTACATATACAGACTCTCCCGGCACAGGTGCAGTAGGGCCACTGGTTGAATACCAAGCCACACCATACAAGGTTTTACCTCCTACTTCTGAAGCCGTATATAACATTCTTGCCCAAGAACTGGATATACCTGTACTTCAAGGAATATAAGACAAACTACGAGAGCACGTGGTATCCCCAACAGCAATTAAACCAACCGTTTTGGTACCATCTATGTAACTTGTCTTGCCCAATGTAACTACATTACCCATATAATCTGTGGCTTGAGCAGCATATATAACCTCTGTACCATAAGCCAAATTAGCAACTTGGAACGACCAAATATTATTACCTGCATTATTCATAGGAATAGTACCTGTGGCTATAGTTGTTCCATTTTGTTTTAGTGTATAGGCAAGGTCCACCGCACTGATAGTTCTACCGGACATAGAATGAGCCAACACTTCAAATTCAAAGGGACCTGTCGTATATACCGTATCATCCATATATTTTTGCCATGCAAAAACAACATCTGCTGTAGCAAATATCCGTTTGGTTAAAGTATCTTTTTGAGTTACTGCTTGTCCATTAACACTATTTACCCAAACCTCAATGGTATCATAATCGTTCATCGTTGGTGTATAGGACCCTAAAGAACATACATCTTGAAAATCAGCATACAAATTACCACTCCATGGCACATTGTTGTTTTGTACTACACCATTAACACTCCAACCTAATACTGCTGATGTTAAATTATAATATCCTGAATTTAACACATCTACACTGATAGTTGTCTGACTAGTAGGGGAAACCGTAATGGTATCTCCTCCTGTTATCTGTAGCACAGTCATAGCTGTGCTATCTATAGAGTTGTTCAAATAAAATCTTGTATGAGGTCTCGAAGTAACTGCATTACCACTTGTTGGCATATTATTATCAGCTTCGGCTCCAACTGGTCTTAATGTAGTTGTTACGGGATGTGCATACCATGTGTGTTGACCACCCGAATAACTTCCATCGTTATTGTCAATATAAACTATCAAGCCATAACCTTTTGGCACATTAAATGAATTTGTTAAAGTAACATCCACCCAGCCATTGAGCGTTGTAAGAGAACCATTCCAAACCAAAGTAGCACCATCGGTTAGAGGATCTATATAACTTGTATTTGAAGCTATTGATAAATCTTGAGTCAGTTTAAAATATATCGATATATTATCTGTCGTTGCTGTTCCCGAAACACTTTTCCATGCAATATGAGTAATAGGACCGGGTTGCAATTCAGAGGCTAAATACAATGTCCTTGACCATGAATAACTATACCATGGATCATAAGGTGGAAAATTTATTTGAGAATTGGTAATAGTCGTATCTCCTACATAAACATAATTAGAAAACACTCTCTTGGAAACAAAGCCTGTAGATAATGCAGAATCGGTATTTCCATTGGTATCTTTACCTATTATTTTATAGGAGATGGAAGTTCCAAATACATATTGTGGGATATAGGCTGTCCACAAGGAGTCGCCTTCATAGGCTGTCATGGCTACAGAATCGCTTACAGTTCCCAAGCCATTGGGCTGAACGGCTGTCCAATACAATTTCGGAGT
>CALAVA010000333.1 GCA_937892025.1 uncultured Bacteroidales bacterium | reverse complement strand
ATCGTTAACAGCAGCCCCTGAGTTACCTGCAACAACTTTGGCAAGTAGTTGTTATTCATATATGTTTTATGGATGTAGCAATTTGAATTATATAAAGGCAATGTTTACGACACCTCCTTCAGCATCATATACACAAAATTGGGTAAGTAATGTTGCTTCGAGCGGGACATTCGTAAAAAATGCAGAAGCAACATGGAGTGTTACTGGGGCCAATGGAATACCAAATGGATGGACGGTTGAAACGGCAAGTTTATAATTAAATGAATTTTTTTAATTAAAACATATTTTAATAAACTTAAAACTACTTATATAAAAAAGGACAATAGTTATGATGAAAAAATTAAACAGATGGTTAAAAGAACACGCACTTATTTGGCCGTGGGAAGAAGAAAAAGAAGGGGTAGTTCACCTTTGGGTATTGTTTTTAACTCCGATTCTAATGTTTGCAGCATATTTTATATTTGCTGATGTTACAATTCCATTCCAATTGATTTTTGGTTCTGTAACATTTTTACCGCCAATTATTGCTGGAATCAAGGCTTTAGTAACAAAGACTAAATGGAATCCTTGGTATTGGTTCCCATCAGTAATTGGTGCTGTAATCGGTGGAATTTTTGCTTGTCTGCTTTTCTGGATAATATTCTTATAATTAATAAACAAAATGTTTGAAAAATTATATGAAATAAAAACAGATAAATTGTTGCATTTCATTGCGAATGCAGCGATTACGTGGTTCGTTGCAAATGTGCTAATGTTTTTCATAAACCCATTTATTTCAGTTGGAATAGGATTTGTTGTTTCAGTAATTGTAGCACTTTGGAAAGAATATATTTATGATAAAAAACAAGGAAAAGGTGTATTCAATAAAGAAGATTTGAAATTTGGTATTTTAGGCACATTTGCAATGACAATAGCAATGATATGTATTATTTTTGCTATTTAATTTAAGTTGATTTTTTTTATTTTTGATGGCTCAAAGCACTAGTGCTATGAGTCATTTTTTATATATAAAATTAAAATTAAACTATAAAAATATATAAAAAAATAGCTTTTTCATGAGCACTAGTGTTGAAAAATAATTTTTTTGTATTTTTTCAAAAAAATGCGTATAATGATAAAAAAAAATAAGAATTGAACATGTTTTTATTGAGCATAATAAACTTTTTCATCATTTTAATGGCGGGATGAAAGCAGAATTTTTTTAATTTTGACTTTTTGAAATATTTTTAGCCAATTTATATGAGAAAATTAGTTTAGTGACTATTTAACTAATGTATAAAGAACCTTAAGCACAACACAACTTCGGTTGTCAACATCAACTACCACATAATAGTCAAAATAGACAAGTGGTTTGCAAGCAGTCAAACCTGTTCAGAGTGCGGACACAAGGAAGATAAAGTCAAAAAAACTGAATGTGATGGAAAGGACTAGTCCTGTGTAAGGTAATCGGCTGCGATAAGCCTGTCATAAGAACCACATAGTTTTAACTGTGGGAGTAGTCAGATGATTAATAAGTCATATAAAATAGTTGGTATGAAAATTATAATTGAGCGTTCAAATGATAACGAACATTGGATGGTAATGGTGCAAGATATGTTGGGCAAAAGGCCATATATGTCAACAAAATTTGACAATCCTGACAGAGCACTAGGTTATATAATAGACGAATTTAGAAATTGTTCTGATTTTGAATGCGAAATAAATGAAAAACTAAACGATGATAGAGATAAAGGCAACTGAGGAACTTTCGCTTAAAAAAAATAAAGGCGATTACGATGTGTATGTTGAAGATGTTTCTGTTGAATATGGACAAGATGCTGTAGATGAAGAAAATTATCAAATACTTAAAGTGTCCACTGAAAACAACGGAGTTGCACGATATATTAACATATCTACAGAAAAATGGTCAATTTCAGATATTGATGATTTAATACAAATATTGGAAGATTTTAAAAAAAGGGCATCACTATGAATAACTACGAAGAAGAAGCATCTTATTTAGCTAATCAATTCAATGGTTTGAAGGAATCATATGGGACCTTATTTGCTGAAATGTATGGCTTTGATTGTTCAGACGCATACTGGGTAGGTGTGATATTTTGTATTTCAGATTATTTTTTTGATTTTTATGATGTTCAATATGCTGTTGAAAATGGACTTGGATTTGAATTTTTGGATAAATGGTATGATTATAGTCATACAGTGTATGAAAATTTCCATGAAAAAGTAACGCTGAAAGAATATAAGATAGGAATTTTACCATACAAGGAAAAAGATATTGAAAACCTACAAAAACTTCAAAAAGAAAAAAATCACATAGAAGCAGAAATTGATGATTTAATAAATGATATGAAAAATAGCACAATACAATAGGCCGAATAAACGAATAAAAGGAGCCAAGAAATTGACTCCTTTTTCTATTTTCTATTGATTGTTTTTACCGTTGCTGCTTCAACATCCCAACCATTAATATAAATGGTATTGCTGTTTGATTTGTTTTTAATTTTAAAAAATTGTATATTGAAGAAAAAATTCATTTTATTATGAGCCAAAAAAGAATTTTAGTTGTCATTGATTGCCAAAACGATTTCATTGATGGCAGTCTTAAAAATGAAGAAGCAATCAAAGCCGTTCCTAACATTGTAAAGAAAATTAATGACTTTGATGGTGATTACATTCTTGTAACAATGGACACGCACGATAAAAATTACCTTAACACTAATGAAGGTAAAATGCTTCCTGTGGAACATTGCATTAAAGAAACAAGAGGATGGCAAATTAATCCTGATATCAAACACGCACTTATTTATACAGATGTCTACAAGAATCAGAATGTAATGTATTTTTATAAACCAACGTTTGGCTCTACTTCAATGGCTGAATTTCTTGAACTCGATGAAGCGTTTGAAGGCGAACTTGAAATTGAATATGTAGGATTCTGCACAGATATATGTGTTATTAGCAATGTGCTAATGGAAAAGGCTATTTTATATGATAGGGCATCAATTACAGTTGATGCTTCTTGCTGTGCAGGTGTAACTCCTGAAAAACATAAGGCTGCATTGGAAACAATGAAGTCATGCCAAATTAACGTGATTAATGAATGAAAGACAGAATAAATAGAATATTGAATCTATCGGTTGATGATAACCAAAAATGGATTTTGATATTCTCTTTTATCACATGTTTGATATTGTCATTTACATCGCCTATTATTAGTCAAACATTATATGTTTTGCTTCCAACAAGATGGTTTGCATTTTCTTCGCTTATAGGTTCAATAAGTGGTTTACTTGTTGGAGTAATATGGAAAGGCACTATTAGGAAATTTGCAATAAAAAATTTTTTAATAATAACAATATCAGAATGTCTGATATGCTTTGGCATTGGAATATATATGGCATTTTTTGACGGAAGCATATGGGTATATGCAATAACTGAATTAATATATACCAATTTAATATCAAGATTTGTCCTAAAGGCACAGATGTATTTTAAGTCAAAATTATGGAATGACAAAAAGCGTGAAAACTATGATAATAACGAATCAATAATACTATATCTATCAATGATATTTGGATATTTGTTAGCTATTATCTATGTTCCAACGTTTACATTTTCAATGTTTTTGTTTGGTTTCTGTTGCCTTATAGACGATACAGGATGGATAATTGTTTTTATAAAGAATAAACAATATTTAAATAAAGAATTATGAATAAGATAAAAACAATGATTGAACTTCTTTCTTATAAGCAGACGCTTAATAAAGAACTTACAGAACTTCAATCAAAATTTAAACAAATACAAGAAAATATAAAATCACTAAATGACCAAATTTTTATGTCAACAGGGCTTTACAGTTTTTTGTGTGAAAAGATAATGGACACATATAGTGAAAAAGAATTAGAAGAAGTTGGAGAATATAGAAAACGGCTTCATCCAAATCATTATGTTCCGACAGAAACGTCATATATAAGTTCAAAGATTTTTGACCCGTTTAATGATTTATGGTACATATATGACTATGAACAGGAAGGAGATAGAATACGATTTTTTGTTTCTTGTCGTAAAAACGAAGGAAGTATTAGCGGACTGATGACATTTTTAGACACGCATTATACCGCTTGGATAAAAATAAGCGAGTTAGAAATGTTTAATGATGGATTATAATGAAAGGAAGAATGAAGACAAGCGTAAAGAGCATGTTGTAACTGAATTTTTAGAAAAGAATCTATATTCTCGTTTTCCTGATTATTCACATAATGAAAATGCCGAAACTCAAAAACTTGGAGTTGATTGTGAGTTTACTGGACGAAAATTTCATTATGTAGCAGACGAAAAAGCTGCAACAAGGAAAAATTACATAAACGCAGGAACGAAATATGAAGGCGAAACAATGGAAAGAAGAAAATTAGACACATTTTGTCTTGAATTATCAATGAGAACAAAAAAATATGGTAAATGGGAAAGACACGAAGGCTGGTGGATGAATGACAAAGTTGTCAATAATTCTTTGGTACTTATTTGGATTGATAGGACAAAAAGCGGAGATATTGAAAACGTTGACGATATTTTAGAAGCTGAAGTTATTGTTGTTAGAAAAGAAAATATAGAAAACTACCTAATATCACTTGGATGGACAAGAGAACGGCTAAGAGAACAGGTTAATGAAATAATAGACAATTTTGATAAATGGAACGGAACAAAAACAATAGATGGTCTTAAATTCAACGTTGCAGCGTGGCTAAAAGGCGCTGAAGCACCAATTAACATATTGATACCAAGAGAAACATACAGAAGGTTAAGTGATTATAATAACATATTTAAATTAGGCTAAAATGGTACTTACAATTTTAATTATTATTGACATTATTGCAACGTGCGGATTTATAGCGTTTCTCTATTTCAAAGGAAAAGACAGGTATGTTCCAAAAATTACCGATGAAGAATATGAAGAATTTTTAAAATGGTATAAAAACAAGAAAAAATGAAAGGTATAGTATTATCTGGTGGTTCAGGGTCACGTCTTTATCCAATAACAAAAGGTGTTTCAAAGCAATTATTGCCAATTTATGACAAGCCAATGGTGTATTACCCATTGTCAGTATTAATGTTAGCTGATATTCGTGATATATTGATAATAACAACGCCAGAAGATAACGAATCATTTAAAAGGTTACTTGGTGACGGAAAGCAATTTGGCGTTAATCTACAATATGCCATACAAGAAAAGCCGGAAGGGTTGGCACAAGCATTTCTTATTGCGGAAGATTTCCTTGATGGTTCTTCTGCTTGCTTAATTCTTGGCGACAACATATTTCACGGTCCTGGTTTTTCAGACTATTTAATATCCTCAAAATATGCAGATAATGGGGCTTTTGATATGGAAAAGGTGGCAACGGTTTTCGGGTATTATGTAAATGACCCAGAAAGATATGGTGTTGCAACACTAGGTCCTGACGGATATATTAAAGAAATCGAAGAAAAGCCGAAAAATCCAAAATCAAATTATGCTATTGTAGGATTGTATTTCTATCCAAATGATGTTGTTGAGAAGGCAAAGCAAATAAAGCCATCAGAAAGAGGTGAACTTGAAATTACATCACTTAACAACTTGTATATTAAAGAAAATAGGCTGGTTATGGAAGAATTGCCAAGAGGATTTGCTTGGCTTGATACAGGCACATTTGATAGTTTGTCAGAAGCATCAAATTACATAGAAACCATTGAAAAAAGACAAGGATTGCAAATTGCTTGTCTTGAGGAAATTGCTTATAATAATGGATGGATTAATAGTGACCAACTATTACAATCGGCAAAAGCAATGGAAAAGAATGAATACGGACAATATCTAATGAAATTATATAATAAAAAAATTGAAAATGAACATAGTTTGGAAAATTGAAAATGGGCCGGCGTTGATTAGTCCTAAATTGTTTCTTGATGAACGTGGATATTTTTATGAATCGTTCAACGAAAATGAATTTAAGGAAAAAGTTGCTGATGTTACATTTGTACAAGATAATCAATCGTTTTCTTCATATGGTGTTTTACGTGGAATGCACTCTCAAGAAGGTGAATATGCCCAAGCAAAGCTTGTTCGTGTAATAAGAGGTGCTGTAATGGATGTAATTGTTGATATCAGAAAAGATAGTCCTAATTATGGCCGTATATATTCGGTATATCTTTCTGAAGAGAACCATAGGCAATTTTTTGTACCAAGAGGATTTTTACACGGATTTTTAACTCTTAGGAATGGAACAATATTCCAATATAAATGTGACAACTATTATAATAAAGCAAGTGAACGTGGGTACAACTATCAGTCAATACCATTTAATTGGGAAAACTATATTGATAAATCTGACATTAGAGTTTCTGAAAAAGATTTAGAAAACCCGAATTATGTATTTGATTTTGATTTTTAACCACACTTGAAATATCAAGTGGCGCTGTCAGCGACACAATGTTAAAGCAATTCATCCCACGGCTAAAGCAGTGGGCTTTCTTACACATTAATCGTAAAATTAAAAAATATAAATTTTATAAGATAGAAAAAAATTAATTAAAATGGAATCAACTTCATTAAAAGAAAAATGTAAGAACAAACAAAGCGAATTTAATTATTTTCTTGATTCAGACAAATATATTATTGCACATATTGATGGCCGTTCTTTTTCAAAAATGATTAAGAATGAATTCAAAAAGCCTTTTGATGATACGTTTATCGAAGCAATGAACGAAACAGCAAAATATCTTTGTAAAGAAGTCCAAGGCTGTATTTTTGCCTACACGCAAAGCGATGAAATTTCATTGATTATCAAGAAGAACGACCAAGAAGGTGATGTGTTTTTTGGTGGGAGAATGTGCAAAATGCAAAGTATTATTGCATCACTTGCAACATCAAAATTTTCACAAATTATGTGGGCTAATTTATTAAAAGAAGTACCGACTTGTGCAAGTTCTGAAAATGTTTTGGAAATGTGTATTATTAACATTAAAGATTCTCCTTTATATCAATTTGACTGTAAAGTGTGGAATGTTGACAACGCTAACGATGCTATGGCGTGGCTTCTTTTTAGAAACATTGACTGCGTTAGAAATAGTAAACAACAGACATGTCAAACATATCTTCCACATAAGGTTCTTATGTCAAAGAATACAGATGAACAAGTGGAATTGCTAAAGCAAGAAAAAAATATTGATTGGAATGATTTTGACGATGGCAAAAAATATGGTAGATTCATTAAAAAAGCAACAAAAACATTTAATCTTGTTGGAGATGAAAGTCTTGAAGCAATGATATACGATACTTCATACACAAGGAACGTTTGGGAAGCATTTGACGGATGCGATTTGACAAACAAAGAAAATAGAAATAACTTGATTAACGAATTAAACTTGATTGACACTTGAAATTAAAAAAGAAAATTTGTATATTGAGTATAAAATAAGATAAAACTTCTGATACAAAAGAAAAAAAGTTAAGAAAAGAAAATATTATGATTTTTCTGCGTGGAAAACCAATCATTTTAGAAGTTGGATTAAAGCAGGAGTTCTTTAATTTTTGTTTTTTTAAAATATTTTTAGTATACTTGCATTAGTAATCTACAACTTTAAGCCCACGAATGGATTAGGAACCTTTCTTGCTGGTTGGAATGGTAAAGATAAGAATAAAAGACTGAAATCCAAAGACTAAACATATTTGGGGAATTGGATGACTCCACCTGTGCATAGTTAAAGTAAGCCGATAGGCTATGTTTCCCAAAAGCACTTTAGTGGTTGGAGTATTCAGAAGAAAAATAAAAAGAACTAAAATTTTATTATTATGAAAAATTATAGAGATGATTTTAAGGTAAGATTTACCAAGAAGCCTCAGTACACTATTGATGAGGAAAACAAGACTGTTAAGTGCTATTTAACCTGTGACGTGATTGTCCCTACAGGAATCTCTGGAAATCAATTTATGTATAATTTCAGAACATTTGCAAAAGGATATGCAAAATGCGATGACAAAGACACATTCAATCCTGAAATTGGAAAGAAAATTGCATTGGCACGTGCTGAAAGCAAGATTTATTGGAAAGTAAGAACTGAGGTTAAGAATGCAGTTAGAGATGCAAAACAATTTGTGAAAGCAGGTAACAAGTTTATCCTTAAAGCTTGCCGTGTAGTTGACCACAATAACGACTACATTAACAATTATGTTAATACTTCAAGAGAATTTGAAATTGACGTTGATGAAGATTTGATTCGTAAGGTGTTTTCTGCAAAGGCAAAAGCTCAGCCAAGAGACGAACAAGGGCGCTTTACCGCTTGCACTGATAGCAACAAATACAAGTTCTATGACAAGAATCGTGATGCCTCAAACAAAGGACATTATGACAATAGAAAAACACATTCCAAAACTGACTCAATAAAGATTACAATTAATCGTAAGTAATGCAATACATTGGCGCTTTAATTGGAGATTATTGTGGGTCAATTTACGAATGGAACAATACTCACGAAGAAAGCCCTGATAGTATTGAGATATTAAAAAACGGTAAGTTCACCGATGATTCGGTGCTTACCGCTGCTGTTATGGAATGGCTTATTAACACAGGTGGAGATTCAACTGAAAAATTAGCAGAAATACTTAAAGATTGGGCTACAAATTATCCAGATGCTGGATATGGCGGAAGATTTAAAGCTTGGGTATTAGGTGATTCAACTAAGCCAATAAATAGTTATGGAAATGGCGCTGGAATGAGAGTATCGCCTTGTGCATTTTATGCAAATACTCTTGATGAATGTCTTGATTTAGCAAAGAAATCAGCAGAAGTTACACATAACCACGAAGAAGGAATAAAAGGTGCTCAAGCAATTGCTGAAGCCATTTATCTTGCAAGAAGTGGTGCTGTAAAACAAGATATGAAACGTATTTTGGAAGAAGATTTCAAATACGACTTGTCAAAGCCAATCACAGAAATAGGAACTAAATCCCATAGATTTGACGCAACTTGTCAAGTCACCGTTCCTGAAGCAATTATTTGCTTCCTTGAAAGTAATGATTTTATTGATTGTATACGTAAATCAATATGGATTGGCGGTGATTCTGATACAATTGCTGCTATGGCTTGCAGTATAGCTGAGCCATATTACGGATTGCCACATTTCATTATGGAACAATTTAAAGAAAAATTCCCTGATGATATGAAAAAAACAATAATGCTTTTCAACGAAAAAATGTTGAAAAGATAACAAAAAAAATGGCCACTGTTAAAATGCCTTTTTTTGTTATAAATAACTTTTCTGACTACTCTCACACTTAAAACTGTGGGATTCTTTGGAGCAAGCACTTCAGTAGTCCTCCGCTGCCACAAATATGTTTTAGCCTTTTGTTTTCAGGTTTTTATTCTTGTTTTTATGAGGTAGTTTTTGGCATCCAAACACCAAAGTGCGAGTTACCATACCTTTCCAACCAACAAGAAAGGTTCTTTATCCCTTTGTAGGCTTAAAGTTGGAAGTTTCTATTGCAGAATATACTAAAAATATTTCAAAAAAAACAAAATTAAAAAATTCCTGCTTTCATCCCACCATTAAAATGGTGGGTTTTCCCGTAGGAAAATCATAATTTAGGCTAAAAGTTGTACTTCCCATCCGTTTGGAATCCAGTGTACACTATAACCTGTAGGGGCTTCAGGTGTTGCGCTTTTGTGATAAAATACGCCAGCGCTTGAAACTCCATAAACCCAATTATTAGTATATCCGCTTGCATTTTGCATTGTAAAGTTTCCTGATGTTGTTCCTGTGAATTTTGCTTCAATACAAGAAAGATTTCCACAATTTTTAAACATATTTTTATAACAGTCAGGTCCTATTATTAACGAATCTGCTGTTAATCCGGACATCAAGTTTGTACATCCTTCAAACATTGATTCACAAACGCCAGATAATGAGCCAAGATTATTTGCATATAATCTTATTTTTGTTGTTATTCTTGTACACCCAGCAAACATTCTTCTGAAACAATAATCATATGCATTATATCCAAATATTGTAGATGGTATGGTTCTTAAACTTGTGCAATTTGCAAACATTCCCTCGTAACATCCATATGCATGGCTTTGCCACGGGAATGAAGTACCTGTATATGGCATTGTTGTAAGATTTGAACAGCCATTAAACATATTTTTAAAGCAATTCTTTTTCATACCAGGACTGCTCGATATTGTTGGAGATGTTACCAATGCAGCACACCCGCCAAACATATTTTCAAAGCAACTTTCTTCTAAAACAGTTGCAGCAGATAATGTTCTTGCGTTAGTTAATGACGTGCATCCATAAAACATTTCTTTATAACACGAATTTGTTAATCTTGTTGCACGTAATAATGGACTTCCTGTTAATGATGAACATCCAAAAAACATTTGTTGACAGCACTCATTTGCCAAAGTTGTTGCTGATAAAATTGGAGCCGTTCTCAATGATGTACAATTTTGGAACATACCGCAATAACAACTACCCGCCAAAGTTGTTGCAGGTAAATCAGGTGCAGTTGTCAATGATGTACAGCCATAGAACATAGCGTTATAACAATGACTTGCCAAAGTTGTTGCAGGCAATTCAGGAGCCGTTCTCAATGATGTACATCCTTCGAACATTTGACTATAACAATAAGTTGCCAAAGTTGTTGCAGGCAATTCAGGTGCCGTTGTCAATGATGTACATCCTTGGAATATAGCATTATAACAACCTTCTTGCAAAGTTGTTGTAGGCAATTCAGGTGCCGTTGTCAATGATGTACATCCTGCAAACATACTTGAATAACAATAATATGCCAAAGTTGTTGCGGATAATTCAGGAGCCGTTGTCAACGATGTACATCCATGGAACATAGCATTATAACAACCTTCAGCCAAAGTCGTTGCAGGCAATTCAGGAGCCGTTATTAATGATGTACATGCAGAGAACATTGCTTCATAACAATAATTTGCCAAAGTCATTGCAGGCAATTCAGGAGCCGTTGTCAATGAT
>CALAVA010000332.1 GCA_937892025.1 uncultured Bacteroidales bacterium | reverse complement strand
GTTCCTCCTCCCCAATGAAAAGATGGGTAAAAATTACGTTGATAACCCGAACCAAAAATATTTGCAGAAACGCCAACTACTGTTCCTGTATTAAACATTACATTGATACCACATTTAGAGTGGTCGCCCATCATCAAACCGCAAAATTGCAAACCTGTAGGTCTAAAACTTTTGGTGGGGTAATTCCATAATTTGACTATACTATAATTATTTTTCAAATTAGAAGTATTTGTTCCTGCACCTATATTGCACCATTCTCCCAAAACAGAATTACCCATAAATCCATCATGGGCTTTGTTGGAATAGCCAAAAATGACAATATTACTAACTTCCCCACCGACTTTAGAATAGGGACCAATAGTTGTGGCCCCATAAACTTTAGTGCCAATTTTCAGTTGAGCATGTGGCAACAAGGCACAACTACCACGTATCACTGAATTTTCCATCACTTCAGCCTCTTTGCCAATATACACTTTGGCATTTTTAGCATTAATAACGGAGCATTCTACTATTGCTCCTTCTTCTATAAATACATTTTCAGGACAAAATACTGTATTTGTTGTACTTATAGGTTGAGAAGTGCGTCCTTGTGTCAATAAATCAAAGTCAATTTGTATTTCATTTTCATTTTTTGAAAAAATATCCCACAAATGACAGATTGTCGTATATTGTCCAGAAAAATTGACTATTTCTCCATTATAATCTTCAATATCATGCGGAACAACTTCTACTCTATGGGCAATTTTATCATCACCATGTTGCAAGGTTTGCCCTAATTTTAAAGACATAATTGCTTCTACTAATTCGTCTGTAGGGCAAATAGAAGCATTGATTAATAAATTGTCATCATTGGTAATCAATGGATATTTGGGCGTAAGATATGCTTGCGTTAAAGTAGAGCTAAAACATCCTAAACGTTTTTCCCATTTTTCACGTACCGTTAGAATTCCAATCCGAATATCCGCTTGAGGTCTTGTAAAAGTAAAAGGCAACAAATCACCTCGATATTTATTGTCAAATAAAATAACATTCATAATCCTTGCAAAGATAACATAAAAATCAATTCAAACAATAGGCCTATTTTACAAAAGAAACTATCTGTAGAAAAAGCATTGTTGTTTGGGTTGATATATACATAAAAATATGGAAAAAACGTAATCACAAGAATTACGCTTTTTCCATTGACCATATTTGATTTACTTTACTTCCTCAAAATCAACATCTGTAACTTCTTGGTCGTTTGATTTAGTAGTATTTTCGTTTGGCTGTTGTTGCCCTGCTCCACTATTTTGCTGTTGTTGTTGCTGTTGTGCTTGAGCATTGTACATTTCTTGAGATACACTTTGCCAAATGTTGTTCAACTCAGCCATCAAAGTATCAATAGCAGCAATGTCTTTATTTTTATGGGCTTCTCGCAATTTTTCATTAGCGGCTTCTATCTGACTTTTTTTGTCAGCAGGCAATTTATCTCCAAACTCTTTCAATTGCTTGTCAGTTGTAAAGACCATAGAATCTGCGGCATTCAGTTTGTCAATTTCTTCTTTGAGTTTTTTGTCATTTTCAGCATTGGCAGCGGCTTCTGCTTTCATTTTTTGAATTTCACTTTCACTCAACCCAGATGAAGCGGTAATGGTAATATGTTGTTCTTTACCCGTTGCTTGATCTTTGGCTGAAACATTCAATATCCCGTTTGCATCAATATCAAAAGAGACTTCAATTTTAGGTACTCCACGAGGAGCGGGCATAATGCCATCAAGGTCAAATCTGCCGACTTGTTTGTTGTCTTTTGCCATCGGACGTTCACCTTGCAATACGTTAATTGTTACCGAAGGTTGATTATCAGCAGCTGTTGAAAACACTTCTGTTTTCTTGGTAGGAATCGTCGTATTGGCATCTATCAATTTTGTCATTACGCCACCTAATGTTTCAATTCCTAAAGACAATGGCGTTACATCTAATAAAAGTACATCTTTAACTTCACCTGTCATCACACCACCTTGAATAGCAGCACCAATAGCCACAACTTCATCTGGATTGACACCTTTTGAAGGTGTCTTTTTAAAGAAATCTTCAACCACTTTTTGAATAGCGGGAATACGAGTAGAACCACCAACTAAAATAACAGTATCTACGTCAGAGGCTGTCATGCCTGCATCTTGCAACGCTTTTTCACAGGGAACAATGGTTGCACGAATTAAACTATCTGCTAATTGTTCAAATTTTGCTCTTGTCAATGTTTTAACCAAGTGTTTTGGCATACCATCTACGGGCATAATATAGGGCAAATTAATTTCTGTGGAAGTAGAGGAAGACAATTCTATTTTTGCCTTTTCTGCTGCTTCTTTTAAACGTTGATGTGCCATAGGGTCTTTACGCAAGTCTATGCCATTTTCTTTTTGAAATTCTTCTGCCAACCAATCAATAATCACATGGTCAAAATCATCGCCACCCAAGTGTGTATCGCCATTTGTAGATTTCACTTCAAAAACACCATCGCCAAGTTCCAAGATAGAAATATCAAATGTACCACCGCCAAGGTCAAATACAGCGACTTTGCTGTTTTCCATTTTTTTATCCAATCCATAGGCTAAGGCCGCAGCCGTTGGTTCATTGATAATACGTTTCACATTCAAACCTGCAATTTCTCCTGCTTCTTTTGTTGCCTGACGTTGAGAATCACTAAAATAAGCAGGAACCGTAATAACAGCCTCGGTAACTTCTTGTCCCAAATAATCTTCTGCCGTTTTCTTCATTTTTTGTAAAACAATGGCAGAAATTTCTTGTGGAGTATAAAGTCTATTGCCTATTTTTACCCTTGGCGTATTATTGTCGCCTTTGACAACTTCATATCCAACTCTTGCTATTTCAGTTGTTACTTGATCATAAGATTCTCCCATAAAACGTTTTATGGAATAAACTGTTTTTTGTGGATTGGTTACCGCTTGACGTTTGGCTGGGTCTCCAACCTTTCTATCACCCTCGTCAATAAAAGCAACTATAGACGGAGTTGTTCTATTGCCTTCACTATTGGGAATAACCACTGGCTCATTCCCTTCCATTACTGCAACACATGAATTTGTTGTTCCTAAATCAATTCCTATTATTTTTCCCATATCTTTAAAATCCTTTCTTTTTATTTCTTTGTTATAATTTTATTTTTTTTTGATTTCAGATTATCTGTTTTCAATCTTTATGCCATTTAATCATTGTCAATTACAATATTTTATTATTTTATTACAAACAAATGAAAATCAGTAATATATATTTATTTTTATGATATGTTGCCATCTGTAAAAATGTCTGTTTTATGATATTTTAAACTGCCAACATGTCAGTATTGTATAAAAAAATGATTGACAGTATATTACTTAATTGTCTGTGGATATGTTATTTCTATGCCTTGCATTTTTCTATAAAAGGTGCCATAAAGACAATTCAAAAAAAAAAAAAACGACATAAAACTTGATATTTTTTTATGTCGTTTAGAAAATTAATATGTCAATAATAATTTATTTTATAGGAATGTTTTTCAATGTTTCCACCAAGAATTTCCAAAATTTGTTCACACTTTCAATATTCACTCTTTCATCTGGAGAATGTGGATTCATAATGGTCGGTCCAAATGAAATCATATCCCAATGTGGATATTTACCACCTAATAAGCCACATTCCAAACCTGCATGTATAGCCATTATTTTGGCTTCAGTACCGAACAAATTTTTATAGGTATTCATCATAGTATGTAAGATTGGAGAATCCATATTGGGTTTCCAACCGGGATATTCTCTATACCAACACCATTGCCGGAATAGGTGTGATAGTAATAATCAAGGATGTGGATATCTTTTCTCTTATAGAATCGACGTCCAGCCCAAAGAGTGATACCAGAAGGCATTTCGTAATCGGCATAAATTTCTTCTAATGCCCATCTCATGCCACCCCAAGAGCCATTACCTTCTCGTGAGTCCTGCCAGCCATTTCCTTGGAAATCGACTTTGTTGTTATCTGCCTGCTTAGTGTCAAAAGCAAGTGTTGTATGTACAGAAAATTTGTTATTAGCCTTATTGTATATTTCCTGACCAAAGGTAAGTTCAAGATAACTATCACATTCATTGCCAAGACGGCCGACAAGGCTCTTGTTCAGGCAGTAAGTGTTGCCACCAGCGGAAGAATAGTTCAGTCCTGATCTTGCGTACCCGTGGAAATCAACTGCTGAAGCAGATCTTGATCATTCAAATTGATT
>CALAVA010000331.1 GCA_937892025.1 uncultured Bacteroidales bacterium | reverse complement strand
GCTATTACCCGAATACCATGCCACCACATCTATCATATTACTACCTGCATATTTGGTACCATCTGCTTTGTTACCGCCACGAGCAGCATATTCCCATTGTGCCTCCGTGGGCAAAGTATAAGTCTTGCCTGTCTTATTGCTCAATAGGCGACAAAACTCCATCGCTTCTTCCCAACTGACATAGTACATAGGATAGTCTGGACCTACACCATAAGTACTGGAACCTCCAGCTTTATTTTTTTGAGTATAGACATTTGTACCAACCACTTTTTCCCATTGGCTTTGTGTAACCTCGAGCATACCGATATAAAATCCGTCCACTTTTGTACGGCGAACATTGGTTTCGTCATTATCACAATCACTTTGCTCGGAGGTGCAGCCCATCAGAAAATCACCGCCTTCCACCCATATCATCTTCATATTGATGTCCCAAGCAGTTTCGGTGAAGTCCTGTTTGCGTTGCACATTGTTACCAGAGGTGGGTGGGCGAGTTGGGGTGTAGGAGCCACCACCATCAATGGAACCTATTAGTTCCTGTGCCAAATCCTTGCACAGCTGGAACAGGTTGGCGTAAGTGCCGTCTTTAAGCATACCGTACTGCGATGCAGGGTTACTTATCTCGCCTGTCTTAACCTCAATAAGATACGCTTCTAAATAGAACTGCGTGTGGCTCTTGGTTAATGTGGATACACAAATGTAGTCAGCACCCGACATCTTTCCCACCTCTTCTCGTTGCTCCGCCGACACCATTCCAGAGTTTTGGAATCCGTATTCTGCCATCAACTGGTCGATGTCGGTACGGGTGAACGCTTTGTAGTCACCCCATAGGGTTATGGCCTTGCGCAATTCTCCTCTAACCATGTTCTTTTCGATGCCTGCAATCGGGACATTCTTGTCTCCATTGAGAGTCTCAAGCAAAGCCACTTTCTTCTCTACTTGTGCCACTGTCGTCAGCGAGAGAGCCGAAAGCAAAAGAATAATAAAAAATAATTTGATTTTCATTGTTGCTGAATTTATTTTAAATGTATATATTTCTCTTTTAATTTTTTATAGAATTATGGCAAACAAACCACCCGAAACCCAGTATCGGTAGAACGTACCGATGGTACTCCCCGCCCTCTATTTGCCACACGATTGTAAAAAGCACTATCACTCCAACTTCCACCTCGACGGATATGTGCAGAACCAGAAGACGGCCCTGTTGGATTTTGTGTTTCATAAGTATAAGAACTGCTGTACCAATCTTTGCACCATTCCCATACATTTCCGCTCATATCATAAATACCCAAGTTATTGGCATGTTTGGCTCCACAAGGGTGTGTACTATTGCCACTATTGTCAGAGTACCACGCTACAGCATCTATTAAATTGCCACCTGCATATTTTGTATTAGCTGCCTTTTGTCCGCCACGAGCAGCATATTCCCATTGTGCTTCGGTAGGCAAAGTATAGGTTTTGCCTGTTTTGTTGCTTAAAATCCGACAAAATTCCATCGCTTCTACCCAACTAACATAATATATTGGATAATCATCACCTATGCCACGCATTGGAAAATCCCCCAAAATACGTCCAACAATATTTGTATTGTATTTGTATTTATCCCTTTGTTGATAAACGCTGGTTCCCATTACGGCTTTCCATTGGCTTTGTGTAACCTCGAGCATACCGATATAAAATCCGTCCACTTGTACGCGATGCACACCTTTTTCATCGCTTTCACAATTGGTGCCTTGTTCAGAGGTACAGCCCATCATAAATTCTCCTCCTTCTACCCATATCATCTTCATATTGATGTCCCAAGCAGTTTCGGTGAAATCCTGATGAAAACTATATGCTTTGCTATAAGTGGAACTATAATTAGAAGCGTGGGTACCCAGAGCGATTTCTCCAAGCAAGCCTTGTGCCAATGCTTGACACACAGGAAGCATATTGCCCAACTTTCCTCCGACCAATTCCCCATATTGAGAAGCGGTATTAGACATCGTACCACTTTCCAAATGAATAAGGTAGGCTTCTAAATAAAATTCTGTATTGGATTTAGTAATAGTGGAAACACAGATATAATCTGCTCCAAACAGGTCTTCCAGTTTTTTTCTTTGGGATTCATTTACCATACCATTGTTTTGAAAATCAACCTCTTTCACCATTTGGTCTACATCAGTTCTTGTAATGGCATCGTAACTATCGAATTGCACTATAGCCTTACGCAATTCTCCCCGTATCATGGCTTTTTCCATTGCAGTAACAGCGGTAGAACCACTTCCCACTCGCGGTTCTATCAAAGCAATTTTTTTCTTTTGTCCAAAAGTCGATAGCGAAAGTACAGAGAATAATATGATAAACAGTTTTTTCATTGGACATTATACCTTATTTGCATTGGCGGAATTTGTCAATTCCGCCAATGCAAATGAAACATTTATTTTATTGTAATTATTGATTGATAATTTCTTGCAATGCTTCCTCAGACTTGTTTTTAAAGTGTTCGTCAAACTCTTTTTTGAACGCTTGATAATCTTGGTCTATTTTCAGTTCCTCATCTTTTTGAATACCATCATAAATAGGTTTTAAAAGCATATCTTCTCCCAATTCAACAACAAGATAAGTCTTAAAGATTCTTTCCCCATTTTGTTCGTATGTCATTGTTTTTCTACATGAAATGCGATAGCCTGTATTTTGGTCTACTGATGTCATGGTCAAACCTTCCACACGCCGAATCGATTCCCGTTTCAAATTTTGTCGAACTGATTTTTTGTAGTTCATCAATAGGGCTTGTACTTTGGTTGAAAGTTGAGAAGCCAGTTCTTCAATGGCTGCAGACCGAGCCATTTCGACAGACAATTGTTGTTCAAAGTCTTCACCAATACCACGAGCACGAATCAAACTTGCCGTGCTTTCAAATTCCATACAAGGTTCGTTAAACTCTTTTTCTTCCAATGCAGCAGCTGCTTCAGCTTTTTTCTTTTCAGCCTCAGCCTTTGCTTCAGCAGCACGGCGTTCTGCCTCTGCTTTAGCGGCTTTTTCTGTTGCAACTTTTTGTGCATTGCGAATGCTATCCATTTTCTGCTCATGTAACAATTGTGCTTCTTCTGTTTTCCACTCTTTTTTTTGTTTTTTTGTTTGTGCTTGTGTTGGTGCTACAGCTATCATCGCTATTGTGATAGCCCCTATAATCATTATATTTTTCATTTTTGTAATCAAAATTAAAAATTTTTACCTACTCTTTACGGGATTTTCGGCTTACTCCATTTGTTTTTAGCACCAAAATATATTAGCGGTAGGCACATAAAAATAGCGTGGTGCTAATTCGCTTCAATCTAGGTCTTCAGGATTTAACTGCACTACCTTTGTAAACCAAATTTACATGAACAAAGCCCACGCTAATCGCATGAGCATTTCGGCTTGTTCTTCGGTTTACAATTTGTTTCTAAAAGTGTGCAGTTTTTAGAAGACCTAAAAATTGTAAACTAAAA
>CALAVA010000330.1 GCA_937892025.1 uncultured Bacteroidales bacterium | reverse complement strand
CTGCCACCTGCCTTTACTGTCAAGAGGTCTGACTGTGAGTAAAATATGGGCGTGAGGATTGTGCCCGTCTGTATTATGAATAGCAACGTCAGCGCACATTCCGTCACTAACAAAATTACTTTTAACGTATTCGGTTAGCAAGTTTATCCACCCGTTTTTATCCAGCTCAATGGGTAATGCAACAACTAATTCACGGGCAAGTCGGCTGTCCTTTGTCTTTTCGGCACACTCAACAGCGTTCCACAATTTGCTTCTGTCTGCCCATTCCAAAGGAGCATTATCGGGTAAGAATACTTGCTCCCATACTAATCCTTTCTTCCGAGTATAGTCATGAAGAACGCCGTCATAGTCGTTCATTATCCTTGAACAGCTCATATATGCTGACGCAGCAACAGCGCTTCTGCCGATACTTCGGGTAATCATTTTTGCTTCTAAATGGTATATTGCCATAGTTAAATTTGTCCTTTTCATTTGAGTTTTTGTTTCTTTTTTCAAAAAGAAAATATTTTTTACTGGAAGAAAAATATATTCTCAAAAAAAATGACATTGTCTTTGCACGGACTGGCAATTCTACGGGACGAGCATATTTATATGATACCGAGGATGGACCATTGGCATTCGCAGGATTCCTCATCAAATACCAATTAGACGAGTCAAAAGTGAATCCAAAGTTTATACGGTATTTCACAATAAGCGATTATTATAAACAATGGGTAAATAATTTGTCTGTTGGAAGTACACGAGGGAATATCTCCGCACAAACATTTGCTGATTGCCCTATCATTTTGCCATCAAGAAAACAACAAGATTGCACTGTTTCTTTCCTTTCTGCCCTCGACCGCAAGATAGCCCTCAACCGTTCGATAAATCGGAATTTAGAAGCACTCGCCAAGCAACTCTACGACTACTGGTTTGTGCAGTTCGACTTCCCAAATGAAGATGGCAGACCATACAAGTCAAGTGGCGGGAAAATGGTATGGAATGAAGATTTGAAGAGGGAGATTCCGGAGGGGTGGGAAGTTACAAAACTTAAAGATTTGGCTGAGACTGAAAAGGATCAAATCAATCCTCAAAGTTTTCCCGATATTCATTTCAAACATTACAGTTTGCCCGAGTTTGACAAAACAGGTACTTATGGAGTTGAACTTGGTTCAGAAATACAAAGCAACAAATTCGTGATTTCTGAAAATAGCGTCATGGTTTCTAAACTGAATACATGGACTAATCGTGTGATTTGTGGTAATGACGAAGATAATCAAATAGGCTCAACAGAGTTTGTAGTATTAAATCCAAAGAATGTTCAATACAAACCTTTTATATTCCAACTTGTTAAAAGCGAAAAGTTTATAACATATTGTACAAAAGGTTCAACTGGCACATCACACAGTCATAGAAGAATTAGCCCAGATTTGTTGGTTAGCTTCCGTTTCGCTTACAAAAAAAATGTTGTTGAACAGTACTCAAAAACTCTATCGAAGTATATTTCTCTGTTGCAAGAGAACACTAAAAACACACAAATGCTCACCAAGCAGCGCAACGAACTTCTGCCACTATTGATGAACGGTCAGGTGTCGGTAGGTTGAGAAAATTGATAAATTAAGCAAACAAGATTTTAGTATCTTTGCAAATTATAACAACATCTTTAAAGATGTTTGAAAACATATAGAGAAAATGACAAATAAAAATAAAATAATAAACAACAATAGTTTGTAGTGTATAACCTTTCTAAATCCTCACAAAAAAAGAACGCATTCGGAAATCCGTAGGCGTTCTTTCAATTTTATAACTCTCGGGAATAGTTGACACTCCCACTATTATCATCTTTTTTACAAAGGCAAATTATCGTGTTTTTTTGCAGGATTTGTCAATCGTTTGTTTTGCAATGCCTTTAATGCTTTAATAACACGATAACGTGTATTTCTTGGTTCTATCACATCATCAATATATCCCAAACGAGCAGCGGTATAAGGATTGCAGAACAATTTGTTATATTCTTCTTTCTTTGCCAATGTTATTTCCAATTGTTTTTGGATATCACTTTCTGCTTTTATTTCTTTGGAATACAAAACTTCTACAGCGCCGTCTGCTCCCATAACAGCAATTTCAGCCGTTGGCCATGCGTAATTGATGTCTCCTCTCAACTGTTTGCAACTCATAACGATATAAGATCCGCCGTAGGCTTTACGCAAGGTAACCGTAACTTTTGGCACAGTAGATTCGCCGTAAGCATACAATAGTTTAGCACCATGCGTTATCACACCGCCATATTCTTGACCTGTGCCGGGCAAAAAACCAGGTACATCAACCAAAGTTACCAATGGAATATTAAAAGCGTCGCAGAAACGCACAAAACGGGCACCTTTTCTTGAGGCATTGATATCCAATACACCAGCCATGTGTGCAGGCTGATTGGCGACAACACCCACAGACATACCACCCATACGAGCAAAACCGACAACAATATTCTTGGCATAATTAGGAGCAACTTCCAAAAATTCAGCATTATCTACAATACGCGATATTACATTTTTAATATCGTATGGTTTGTTAGGATTATCGGGAATAATATCATTAAGCACGTCATCCACTCTTTCAATCGGGTCGTTGTTTTCCACAAAAGGAGCCGTTTCCATATTATTAGAAGGCAGATAACTCAACAACAAACGGATTTTAGCCACAGCCTCTTCTTCATTATCTGCAATAAATTGTGCTACGCCAGATTTGGTAGCATGTACACTTGCACCGCCCAAATCTTCAGTTGTAACATCTTCACCTGTAACGGTTTTCACAACTTTAGGACCTGTTAGGAACATATAACTTGTGTTTTTTACCATCATAATAAAGTCAGTCAAAGCAGGTGAATAAACAGCCCCACCAGCACAAGGACCGAAAATGGCTGATATTTGAGGAATAACACCAGAGGCTAATATATTGCGTTGAAAAATTTCAGCATATCCGCCAAGACTATTTACTCCCTCTTGAATACGAGCCCCCCCTGAATCGTTAATACCAATAACAGGTGCCCCCACTTTTGTGGCTTGGTCTAACACTTTGCAAATTTTTGCTGCTTGAGTTTCAGACAAAGAACCACCATAAATGGTAAAATCTTGTGCATATACATAGACTAATCTTCCATCTATGCTTCCATAGCCCGTAACAACACCGTCAGACATATAGTGTTCTTTATCCATACCGAAATTGGTACATCTGTGAGTTACAAACATGTCAAACTCTTCAAAACTACCGGGGTCTAACAACATATTAATACGCTCTCTTGCTGTATATTTTCCCTGTTGATGTTGTTTTTCTATTCGTTTTTCTCCACCACCTAATCTGGCAGCAGTTCTACGTTCCAACAAATCTTTTACTTTATCTTGCATTGCCATAATTTTCTATTTTTTTGTTGTTTAAATTAAAATAAAACTATTTTTATTTTATATTCATTTTTTATTATGCTA
>CALAVA010000329.1 GCA_937892025.1 uncultured Bacteroidales bacterium | reverse complement strand
TGCTTATTATTACATACGTTACAAAGATTTCAGCCTAATTTTTGTCCATTACGTCGCTTTTTTTGTTTTCTTTTGTAAAAAAAAACACCTCTATTCTATCGAATGAGCAATTTTTTGAGCAATATCTTGAAACCGCTCCTTTGATAACTGCAATTTTTCCCTTCTAAAATCAATGTCATATATATCATTGATGGGAACAAGATGTATGTGTGCATGAGGAACTTCCAGTCCAATGACAGTCATACCGACCTTTTGACAAGGAAAATTGCATTTTATTGCTCTTGCCACTTTTTTGGCAAACACTATCATAGCCCCCAATTCTTCGTCATCTATATCAAAAATATAGTCTGTTACTTTTTTAGGAACCACAAGAGTATGCCCTTCTGCTAATGGATTGATGTCCAAAAAAGCAAAAAAATGGTCATCTTCTGCTACTTTATAGCAAGGAATTTCACCTTTTATTATTTTTGAAAAAATTGTATCTTCCATCTTGTTTTGAGTTTAAACACGTGTTATTTCCAATATTTCAACATTCAATTTGCCGGCAGGAATGGATATTTCTACTTGTTCTCCAACTGATTTTCCCAACAAGCCTTTAGCGATAGGTGAAGTAACAGATATTTTCATTGTTTTAATATCTGTTTCTGTTTCTGGAACAATAGTATAAGTTAATTGCATATTGGTTTTTAGGTTTTTTACTTTCACCTTTGAAAACAACAATACTTTTGAGGTATCCATTTTAGCCTCATCAATTATCCTTGCATTATAAATAAGGTCTTGCATTTTTGAAATTTTCATTTCCAACAAGCCTTGTTGTTCTTTGGCTGCTTCATATTCAGCATTTTCACTTAAATCACCTTTATCTCGGGCTTCTGCAATCTGTTGAGAAATGCGTTGCCTTTCAACTGTCATCATGTGATTCAGTTCTGCCTTCAAGGCTGCCAATCCTTCTTCTGTGTAATATTTAACTTCTCCCATTTTATTGTATTTTTCAAAAAAGTAAAAAAGCGTAGAGACGTTCTTAAAAAGAACGACTCTACATAAATGTTAAACTAAAATTTAAAAATCCTTTTTTTTACAAAATCAATCTTGCCCCAATTACATGACATCCTTTGGTTTCATTAGTAAAGCGATAAGCATAATCTATAGCCAAACGACGTTCAAAATTAGCCTTACTCAAAGGTATCAATACAGAGGTGCCTGCTGTAGGACCAACATAGATGGTTGTAGAATTGCCACTAAACATACCACTTTCAAAGGTATAACCAACTCTTACTTGAAAATAATTCATCATGCTATATTCTACGCCCAACAAAAATTGGTCTCTTGTATAAGCATTTGCTGTAAAAGCACCGGCCAACGTCAATCTATGAGCCTTGTTTCTATCAATTTCTCTCTGACCTCTTGGACCATAATTTTCAGGGTCATCTTTCGTTAATTTGCTTTGGAACAAGAAATCATAAGAAATACCTAAAGAGAGCAATGCAGGCATTTCTGCAGATTCTGACGCTACCATTAATGAATGTAAGATAGAATGTTTGTCTTTGTCCAAAACACCTCTCCACGACATACCACTACCTTTGTAAGCCATCGGCAAGCCAATATTTTTCATCGTAACACCTATCTGAAATTGGTTGTTATAGCCAGCAATATATTGCACACCTGCATCAATTGTAAAGCCTGTTGCAGAGGCATTTGCTACCGATTCATTCAAAATTTTAATGGTGGCACCAGCATGTACGGCATCTGAAAAAGAACGAGCATAAGACAAAGCCAAAGTAAAACAAGAATGACGGAAATAACCCAAACCGCCTTCTGGTTGCTCTACTGTAGTTATTTCATTTTCACCAAAAGACATTATCATTGCTGTAACCGCCAAAACACCTGGCTCTTTTCCTTCTTTTCTACGCAAATTCTGAGCAATTCCCAATCCATTTACCATTACCCCAGAACCCGTATATAACAATGAATTACTATATGCCAATTCTGTTTTTCTTGTAAAAGCCAAACCTGCCACGTTGGTAAATGTACTTTGTATCCCTTTGGTTGAAGAGATACCTACTCCACCCCAACCACTGACACCTGCCCATGGATTTATCAACAAATAGGAAGCCGCTGCTTGTCCCGAACGATCTTTGTTGCCTGAATATACGTTGTTCGGAAATATTATTCCTACTACTATCAACGATACTACTAATATTGTTCTGTATATATTCTTCATCACGATATCCTTTCAATTTTTTCTTTTACAACTTTCTTTTTAGTAGGCATTAACATCAAATGGTCGTTGAATACACAAAAACTTGACAATCTTTTCTGTTTGATAAGTATTATCACGAACATGAATTAAATACATACCACTTGCAATAGGAATATTGGCTGAATTTTTCAAATCCCATTCTAACAAAGTAGATTCATCATCTTTGTTGAAAGAACGAATCAAAGTACCATTCAAAGTGTAAATCTTTATTTTACAACTTTTTGGCAAATTTACCAATTTAACCCTTGTGTCTATTTGAGAGGTTTCATAACCACCTACTGCAACACCATAATATGGATTTGGAACTACATAAATAGAATCCATTTGTTCAACGGCAACATCTTTTTGTCCGTATGCTGTCGCTATATTTTTCGTTGTAAATTTATATAATGGGAAATTATTATTAGTAGGATTCTGTACACCTTTGTTGGTTTCTGACGACCATCTCTGATATGGACGACTTACCCGCAAATGATATACAACTTCTGTTCCTTCTTCTATCTCTCGCATATTATATGGAATACTTACCCACATGACATTTTTATAAATTATATTCTTTCGTATATTTCTTGTATTACCCAATGCCATGTTAGAAACAGTTTTCAATTGTTCATATAGCCATTGACCTTCATCATAAGCAGGACAAATATATTGAGAATTTATAGTTTGATAATCATAGCCATTTGTTGCCTTTTGATAAAGATTTCTATGACCCAATATATAAATATAATGTCCGCCACCTGCTATATATCCAATACTATTATCATAGGTAACAAGACTTCCCGGATTAAACACCATATCTGTTCCATTATAACCTTCTCCACCTCTACGAGAGTCTTCACCGAACATCATGTTCAAGCGTTCACCCGTTTCAACACAGATAGCATAACCAGGGAACCAACTCATACCCGTACTATTGACATCTATCGAACCATCCTTATTGACAGAATAACTCTTACGCAAATCATGACGTCTTGCTTTTCCAATAGTAGCATTAGAGTCCGAACCTATTTCAACAACAGGACACCTTGTCCATAAACTGGTATCTGATGTCAAAACAACATCTACACTATATAATTCTGTCATTGTTGGGAAAACTGTATTAAAAGGATTTTGATTTATTCTAATACTATCATATCCCGTTCCTTCTGGAGATTCAAAACCGAAACCAGGAGCATTATCATAAATAGAGGCAAGTGCATAAGGTGCCCATGTTCCATTTAATAATAAACTGAAGTTTTTATCTCTGTCCAACCAACAAGTATAAGTACTGCTACCTCCTGTAGTTACCCCAGAAGCATCTGAATTGGTTAATGCAAAATAATAATCTTCATTACGTACTTTAGAATAATAATGGTCACTTGATGTCCAATCTCCATCACGTGTCTGACCTGCACGTATCCAATTGGTAATACCATTTCCATCCATATCTGGCAAGAACGAAACAAATGCCGTTCCCTTTACTGACGTTGAGGCCGTCAAAGATTGCACTGATGAATACAAATAATATGCTGCAGCATTCTCTGTACTTACATAATCTGCAAGCGGTTTAAATTTCGCATTATTAATAGTAATGGAAATTCCCAAATCAAGGAATAATTGTTCATTTTGAACAGATATTGCTTGTTCTGATTGTATAATTGTATCTTTATTATCTGCCGTAGTATATTCAAGTTGCCATTTGGTATCATCATTGACAACTGCTACAGAAGAATCTTCATTATAAAAACGAACATAATAATCAGAGCCATGTACTTGTAATGGATCCACCACTTTTACACCTATAGGACCGGCATTGATTTCAAACACCAAACTATCGGCTTTACCATTAGCCAAGATTTCATTCAAAGTTTGTTGAGTTAAATAAACAACATTACCACCATTGCCTTGACCTTCCAATTGTGTAATTTGAGGTTGTGTACCATAAACAGAATTTGCTACCGTACCATTATTTTCCATTTGTGTTTTATGAGGAATACATGTGTACAATTTTACATTCTTGTTTCCAGATAAATATGGCGTTTTTTGACCGAACAAACCATCTTGATTATCTGCACTTGTAGAATATTGTTCATAATTATTATAAGCATAAGCGACAGCCATATAATAATATTTCTGATTATTTACCAAGGCCGTACCGCCGAACATATCTGTTGTCAATTCAAATGAATGAGCGATACCAACATCCGCACCTTCTACTTTCACTTTTGGTACTTCGGTTGCCACTGCTGCTGAATATTCATAATTAATGATTGTTGCTACACCATTTTTAATATCACATTGATAAGCAAGTCTTGCTTTGGTGTTATCTTCCAATTCTGCAGCACCAACTGAAGCATCTAACAATTGATATATCTGATAACCCTCAAATTTGAAAGTTCTATCATAAACAATAGTATCATTTATTGCAATTGCCCTTTCAACAATGGTATCAAAAACATGATATACCAAAGAATCTGCACCCAAAACATCTGTTAATGTATCAATTTGGACTGCTTGAATTGTGTCCATTGATGTTTGAATAGAAGATTTTACCCTATATTTTGGGATAGAAGGATCTTCTTCTGCATAACTTTCGTTAAAGTTATTAGAACTATGAGAATTTGAAATGTAACAAATTAAACTTTTATCCATTTCTTGGAAGACCAAATCTGGAGCATCAGGTCCATCAATTACTTTGAAACAACTTTCAAACAATATTTGTGCTTTGTCGTCTGCAGCTTTCAATAAGACTACAGATGCCCATGGAGTTCCTGTTGCTCTTGCCCATGGAATACCTACAGTAATATAGTTGATAGCACCTGCTTTCAATGTGAAAGGCCCTGCTGATTGCATAAAACGACGGTCTCCTGCAGGGTTTCCTACATTTTCTTCTGTCCAAACAGAACCGGGATCTTGACCTTTTGTTCCCCAATTACATGGGTCACTATCACCAGGAAACATAAAATCACATTGAGGAGCACCTGTGCCTGTCTGCAGATAATGACCATTTTTACCAAAACGCATCTGGGTATTATCTTTCCAAATACCACGCAACATATTATAATAATGAACAGCAACAGAAGGGTCGCCTATATTGGATTGGTCATTGTTATGATAAACAAATCTTCTCATACCAAAACGTTCATTATCAACGATACCATCACCAAAATTAACACCATTGATAGCTTCTGCTCTAACAGGAACGGAGGCTGTTTTGGTTGTCCACGTTTCTTGAATAGAATCATACGAATCAAACCATGTAAATTCTCTTAAATTTTCATGAGCAGTTACAATTTCACATGCATTGTCATAATTTGCTGAGAAAGAAGGACCATAATAATTATCTCCTTTGTAAGAAGGATTATCATATCCATCAGGATCAAGATAAGGACCTTGGAAGAAATCCACACCTACTGCAGGCGGATTGGCACCATATTCTGTGTTCAAACCATTACCATCAACGGCTGTTCCGTTATAGCAATAACCTAAACCTCTTTCTACATCACAACCCACATAGTCATCTTTTGCATAACCTAAATCTGGGTCAACCCATTGGGAAAAATAAGTTTCTGTCAATTCATAAGTTGAACGATTGATGATTTCATAAGAATAGAAAGTCATATTGTTCAATTCATCAGTAGTTGCAAATCCAAAGGCCTGTGCTCTAATTTCCAAACCGATAGGCGAACCTTTACTTTCCGTATGTGCACCACCCTTATCATTGAATATCCACCATAAAGTAGCATCTCCTTTCAAAACTTGGTCTGCCATAATACCACCTGTAGAAATTCCCTTTTCTGTTTCTTTTGTTTGTGGCAACTTATTTTCTGCAGCCAATGCCCTATTAGCATCTGTCCAAGGACAAAGGTCATTATCAAAATCATAATATGGATAGTCTCCATTTTGAGGATTATAAGAGCCATTATTATCAACATCTACGTATGGTGCAATATACCAACTTTGAGCAGTATTTCCATCTATTGGATTACCTGGCCAATCTCTAATTTCTTTTGGCATAACATAACCGGGTAGATTGAAACTATCTCTATGGTTTTTTGCCATTGTTTTGGTCATATAAAAATGTTTGTCATACATAGAGCAAGTTGCTTGTTCTATATTTGCATCAGACAAATTAAGAGGTCCTGGCCAAAAATCCTGTCCAACTTGTTGAAACCGTATAGCCGCCAATTTTAATTGTCCCGCTTTGTCCATACCACCAATCCACAATGCCGCAGCAAACATAGATGAAGCCAATTGTCCTGAAGGAACAAAATATTGTGCTTTACTATTATTAAACCACATAGAACCCGCAGTTTCTATATAGGCACGCACATTGTTTACATTCAACTGACTTGAACCAGAAGCAGGCATACAATCTGCCGCTTTCCGCGATGCAGTCGCCTTTTTTACAGGATCGCCCACATACAATTCCGCATGTAAAGTCATCATTCCTAAAAAGGAAACTACAAGCAATAAACTCAATATTCTCAATATATTTTTCATGGTATTATTTTTTCTCTTATTTATTAATAAAATCACCTTTTATTCATTAAAAACTAAATGAAACACCCAATTCTGCTCTAATGGGAGCACCATAATTATTTACACCTTGCATCGCAATTGTGTAATAATCTATGAAAGATTGAACATTT
Organism: uncultured Bacteroidales bacterium; assembly: GCA_937892025.1. Lineage (GTDB taxonomy): Bacteria > Bacteroidota > Bacteroidia > Bacteroidales > WCHB1-69 > UBA1205. Next base: position 3,861 of record CALAVA010000329.1, on the reverse strand, counting down.
TCTTGGCTAGCAATATATTGTTGATAATCACTAGCAGTCAAGAAACCATCATCAACAGGACTTCCTGTATAAGAATATACTGATCTAACTTTCTTTATATTGAACAAGTTTTTGAGAGCAACATTAACACGTAAATATCCGTTTTTCTGTTTTTTTCCACTATCATCTGCTTTTCTTAAAACAAGAATAAAGTCTTTCCATACGTTTAAGTCGCAATCTACAACCCAAGGCATACGAGAACCATTGATACCGCCTTCTACACTACGTTGTCCTTGACCTACTATTGAAGAATAAGCTACACTTGAACGTGTGTATGGCAAACCGCTACCAACACCTAACTGCAAACTCAAACCTGCTCCTTGTAACCATTTTATTTCTTTGACTTTGTCTGTATTCTTTATAGCCTTTCTTGTTACAGGACCATTGTTTTTAACATAATCTTCTCCAAAACCAAATACATATTGGAAATTAAAATTGATTTTATGTCTTTGGTCATAACTTAAGGTTGTCAAAGTACGTAAGTTTGGTTGGCCAGAACGAATCAAAGCCAATGTTGAGGTTGGGTCTGAACCTGTTCCCTTAGCAAATTGAATCGTATAACTTGTGTTGAATGAAATATTCTTTGTCCGCAACATTTTCAAGCCAAAGGTAAAACCTTGTACTGTACCAAAATCCATATTAGTATAGGAATAATAACTTGTAGGATAAGCCTGATTATAATGATAAACAACAACTTGATCTCGTTTTTCACTATAATATGCTCTCACTTCTACGGCAAATGTTTTTGACAAGGCCTGTTGGAATCCAATTTCATAATCTACACTACGCTCTGGTTTCAAACCCGGATTAGCAAAGGTACTTGAATTACTTGCATATTTTTCAAAGTATAAATAAGACAATGGATTAAATCTCTGTTGTTGAGAAGTGGTTACAATATTGTAACTTGCAGAGAATAAGGAATTGTCACCGACAACAAAAGAGAACGACAAACGAGGCGACAATGTAATACCACCATTTTTAAATGTTGGTGTATAATCTGCAAAAGCGGTATAGTTTACTTTTGTAACATCTTTATCTCCGGGTAAAGTTTTCAACAATGGAACCAAATTGGTTTGTCCTGCAGAAGAAGCCAATTCTGCTGCATCGGTTACCTCCTGACCATTGGCATCATACCAAACATTTCCACTTCTAAAAGCAGTAACTTCCATATCCGCTGCTGAAGCCGAAGCATCTTTTACATATACATAATAATCATCGCTTTGATTCATAAAATCTGGAATAGTAGCCTCGCTGAGCAAACCATTGTTTTGGGCTTCTTTTACTGTATAAGCATCTCTATACAAGAACATATCTTTTACATAAGGTTGGTTTTGGTCAAAAACATCCAAACGCAAACCTAAACTAAAATATAATGTTTTGATAGCAAATCTATCTTGAATATAAGCAGCCATACGTATTGGTTTAGAGGCTCCTATCATTGAAAAATCTCTTGTTGAAGATGGGTCGCTTTCATTAAACCAATTTTTAACATCGCTCATTGTTATTCCTTTGCTTGTTCTTGTTTTTCCGATGTAATCGTATCCATAATAAGAAACGTAAGAACTTCCTTGATTGAACAAATCTTCAGGGCTAAACATATCCAAAGAATACATAGATGGTTCGTAAGCATCTACATCTATCCATTCGTCATCGGCAGCACCTAATTTTGTACGGAGAGATTTATCAAATGTTGCTTGTGCTTCTGTACTTACGAGTCTATTAAAATCAACGGTATCCATAAAAATTCCATTTTCATCATATTTTGGCAAAGGATTAGACCTATCCAAATCTTCAATATGTTGATTAGATATCTGTCTCATTAAAGTCCACAAACCTCTTGGAGATACGGAAAAACTTCTACCGATTGTTTGGAAGAAACTGAAGCCAAATTCAACAGCATGGTCATTACCATTACGTCCTTTTATATCAAAAGATACCAAAGCCTTAAATTCCATTCGGCTACTTCTTGACTTTGCATAGCCATTATAAGTAACACCAGGAGCACTAAACAAACCATAAGCACCAGATGGACTTCCACCATTCAACAATCCTTTATATGTTGTAATCTCATTATCATTGGTCATTATACCACCGGCTCTTTCATAAGCACCCAAAGTATATTGTGCTAAATCGGTATTAAGATCGCTTGGAGTAAATTTAACATCTGATACATAAAAAGTTTCCAAAACATACGGAACATCTAAGGTATCAATACCTGAACCATCTGCACGTGGAACCGCTTGATTAGTCACCTCTTTATAATATTTTGAAAGAGTATGGTCATATTTTCCTATATAGCCATATTCAAACAACCTATCTCTATGAATGTGGCTAAAAGTTCTTGCATCTGTTTGTTGATAAAAACCTTGTAATCTGTAATACGCATTTTGTATTTTTGAAGAATCACTAAAATTGATTCGATGGGTCAATCTCGCATTAACATTCCATAATAAAGATTGGGAACGTCCATTATTATCAGAATTAAACAAAGAATTGGCAAAAGAAAAACTTCTACTATCAGCACCCTGCAAGTTTCCGCTAATCATAAAATCTACCGATTTTGTTCTTATGTCTATTTTCCCCTGCAAAGCAGCAGAATAGCCACCGGAATGTTGTCTTCTATGACTCTTCTTTTTGGCTAAAGACAATATATTACCTTCTTCATACATGGTAACATAGTTCAAATTATTTGCGGTTGAAACTGTTGACCCATCAACTGTTCTTAATGGGTTGGCTTTTAAATAATCTATTGTTTCTTGAGAAGCAACGTACAAGCCACCTCTAACAGAACCTCCTGTACTTCTTGCAGCCTCTCCTGACAACAAGAAACCTACAGAAATAAAATCATTCTTTTTGGAAGATCCATTATCTATATTTTTTATAATGTCTTTCCTTTTTACAATAGGTCCAACTACGTCAAAACGCAAACCAAATCCATTATAACCATCTATACTTCCATATAAATCAACATTTCCCATAAATTCTTGACGGGTACCTTTGGTTTCAATTTCTACAACAGAGGTAGCATCACCATATTTTGCAGGCAAAGAACCCGATATAAAAGCGAACTCACCAATAGCCCCATTGGGAACAACACTTGTTCTAACACCATCGACATAATATGCGGTTTGGTCTTCCCTATTACCACGCACGTTCATTCCGCCACCAGAGCCAACTGTAACTCCACTCATTGTAGTCAAAAGGTCAGAAACAGATTTTCCACCTGTGTTTTTTATCTCTTCTGCTGTTCCTACTTGTTGACTTGCAGAGTTACTAGGGTCAAACAACTCTTGAGTTGCCGTAACAACAACTTCTGTCAAAGCAGCAGAACTTGACTGCAATTTAATGTCTTCAATCTTAATCTGGTTGGCACGAATTTCAAACCCTGTTTTGGTCCATTTGGCATAACCGACCGATGTTGCCACCAAATCATATTTACCTGCTGGTATTAATTTAATGGTATAATAACCATTTTGGTCAGTGGCAGCACCTGTGACCAACTTATTATCCTGCATTAAACGAACTGTTACTGATTCGATAGGCGTTTTACCGTCCATTTCTGTAACTCTGCCCTTAAGTGTAGAATTCTGTGCATACGAGATTCCTCCCATAAGTAACGCTGTTACAAGCGTAAAAAGTACTCTTTTAAGCATATCTCTTGTTTTATTTTACCTAATAATTTCAAAGTGCTAAATTAGCAATAATTTCAATACAAAATAAAAAATTCTCTCTCTAAATCCCTAAAAAATCAATAAATAAATGAATTTCAACACAATAAATTTATTTTTTTATTGCATTTTATAAAAATATCGACAAAATCCT
>CALAVA010000328.1 GCA_937892025.1 uncultured Bacteroidales bacterium | reverse complement strand
CTACTCGTAAGGCTAAATTTTTCTCCAATTCTATCAACAATTCTCCATTTTTTGGACAAGACGGCAAATATGTAACCTCACGCCATTTAAGAGATAGATTGTATTTAGAATTGGAGAAAAATTTAGCCTTACGAGTAGAAGAAACCAATTCTCCTGATGTTTATATTGTTTATGGGCGTGGCATTTTGCACCTTTCCATTCTCATTGAAACAATGCGACGAGAAGGCTATGAACTGCAAGTTGGACAACCCAAGGTTATCATCAAAAAAATAGATGGACAAGACTGCGAGCCGATAGAAGAACTGACCGTATTGGTTCCAGAAGAATTTTCAAGCCGTGTGATAGACTTGGTTACTCGCAGACGTGGAGACATTGCCAATATTGAAACAAAAACAGACCGTGTGTGCTTGAATTTTAATATTCCCTCACGCGGAATTATCGGATTAAGAAACCAAATTCTAACTGCTACAGAAGGTGAAGCCGTCATTAGCCACCGTTTGATAGATTATCAGCCATGGAAAGGTAATATCGCAATCCGCCACGCAGGTTCTCTCATCGCAATGGAAACGGGAACAGCATACGCCTACGCTATCGATAAACTCCAAGATAGGGGTCAATTTTTTATAGAACCTATGGACCAAGTATATGCAGGTCAGGTTATTGGTATTCATATTCGCCAAGACGATTTAGTTGTCAATGTAACTAAATCAAAAAAATTGAGTAATATGCGTGCCGCCGGCTCTGACGAAAAATTGCTCATCGCCCCCGCCCTAAAATTCTCATTAGAAGAATATATGGAATACATCAACGATGACGAATATTTGGAAATCACTCCAAAGGCTTTAAGGTTGAGAAAAATCATATTGAACGAAACCGAACGGAAAAGGGCAAATAAATCCTAATGTTGTTTTTGCATGAAAAAATATAATTTCGGCATCTGGCTTTTATCTTTTCTCTTTTTGTTCTATTCTTGTGCACAAATAGGCACTATAACAGGCGGAGAGAAAGATATTACTCCACCTAAAATATTAAAACAAATACCAGAAAACAACAGCACAAATTTTACGGAAAAAACTATTTCCATTACCTTTGACGAATATGTAGAATTGGTTAATCCGACCGAAACATTCAAATTGTCTCCATTGCTAAAAAATGAACCCAGTATTTCTATCAAAGGGAAATCTGTACTTATTGATTTTAAAGAATGTGAATTAGAAGCCAATACAACCTATATTCTCACTTGTGAAAAAGGTATTAAAGATTTTACAGAAGGCAATATGCTACCGCTTACACAATTTATATTTTCTACAGGCAATTACCTTGATTCTATGACTATTGCAGGCAATGTCAAAAATGCCTTGACATTATCTGGAGAAAAAGATGTGGCTGTCTTTCTACACACAGAAAATGAAGATTCTACACTAAAAAACACATTGCCACTCTATATCACCTACACTGACGAAAAAGGCAATTTTCGCTTTTCTAATCTTCCTAATAGATCATTCTACCTTTCAGCCTTGAAAGACAAAAATAGCAATAACTTGTTTGACCAAAGCGATGAAAGCATCGCATTTCAAGATAAAATAGTAGAACCTATTAACATTCAATTTGATACAAATAACAATCCAATAATTGATTATCAAGAAAACAAGTTATATTTATTTACCGAAGACGATACGACACTAAAATTTTTGAAAAGAGAATTAGCCTACGATTTTGTACATAAATTTATTTTCAAAAATAAGGTGAATGATTTTACCTTGAAACAAATTTCAAGTATAGATACAAACATTCATTTTGTCTATAAGAAAAACCCCACCTGCGATAGCATTCTTGTTTTTTTCTCGGATACCATCAATACGCTGATAGACTTTGAATTATATGCTAATCAAACACTTATTGACACTATTAGTCTCAATCCCAATCAAAAAAACAAAATTCGGCGAAAAAACAATTTTGAGAAACAAGTTTTGTCCTACACTATCAGCCAAAATGGAGATTTGTTGCATCGGTTGCAACTTACATTTACATACCCCATTTCTAATTACAAAGAAAATGCAGGGTTCTGCGTATTATTGCCCAAAGATAGCCTTATAGATACTATACCGATAACTTTTCATTTTATTGATGACATACAACAAACTATCGAATTAGACTACAATTTAGAACAAGAAAATCAAACTTATACGTTCATTTGTGCTGACTCTGTTTTTTATAATCATTTTGGCTGGTGTAACGATAGTATAAACATTCAATCAAAAACCAATTCATTGAAAGACTTTGGTGAACTACAAGTTGCTTTTCAGTTTTATGAAGAAAATCACTTTATTGCGGAATTGTTAGATGATAAAAATAAGGTTGTTCAAACCGATTATATGACTTTCAATAAAAAAATCAAATATTCATATCTTGTTCCCGGTAAATATCAGTTGCGAATCATTGTTGATGCCAACAATAACGACCATTGGGATAGTGGGCATTACCTATTACGCCAACAACCTGAAAAAATCATTTATTTTGACAAAACCATTGACATTTTGGCAAATTGGAAAATAGAAGAAACCTTTGACGTTATCATTGAATGATTTATCCTAATAATTTTGAGCAAAAAATTGATTTTCAACACATAAGAACATTATTGAAACAATATTGCCTTTCTTCTCTCGGAGAGAAAATGGTAGATAGAATGGAAATTCAATATGATGTTCAAAAAATTAGTCTATTACAGCAACAAACTGAGGAGTTTAGACATATTTTACTTTTTGATAGCACTTTTCCCGCACAAGATTATTTTGATTTAAAGGCAGAGTTGAAACGCATTCGCAAAGAGGGTACTTTTATTGACTTGGAAAAATTAGGCGAATTGCGTGCCGCCTTAAAAACTATTTTTGCTTGCATTTCCTATTTTCAGCAAAGGGAAGAGAAAAAT
>CALAVA010000327.1 GCA_937892025.1 uncultured Bacteroidales bacterium | reverse complement strand
TATGGCTTATTGTCGCACGAGGAGAGGAATGTATGACTGTTATCGTGTCATAAGCAAAACAATGAACACTATCCATGGACTTCACCCAATATGTCCCCGCCTCTGTTATCGGAAGATAATCTCCGATTATACCATTTAACAATCGACCAGAACTTGTTATTCCCCCCCATTCATGAGAAACAATGAACGAATGTAAAACTTCCACTCTCAAAGTATCTATTGCGTCCACACACATATACTCTGGGCCACGAATCTTGACCGATGGAGTTGGATATATTCTAATATAATGTTCTTTGACGACGATAGAGGTATCCACACAACCATTATCTGCTAAACATGTCATTTTCATCAAATAATCTATAGGGGCATTGTTAGGAGGTTCAGGAAAGGTATAGGTAAACAAGGAATCATGAGATAAAACATTCAAACCATGTATTTCCCATGTTATTTGATCTTTATTACCATGATGTACAGTGGATAAATCTACCATAGTTGCAGTACGAGTACAAGTATCATATTTGCTTGTAAAGGCCCCATTTGTATCGTAAATATCAACCGTATTTTCACCTGTACGAATGCCATAATAAAAATCTGCTACGATAGATGTCTGTGCCAAAACCGTACGCAATGTAGAAGAGCAGCCCATTTTTGAAGTGGCCTCACATTCAAATATTTCTCCATCTACATGGTCAGTAATTACCACTTGCATACTATCACTATGCCAATTAGGTTTAGTACTACGAGTCCACTTATAAGTTTGAAACCCCTCTGGTGCTCGCAATGTTGCCCCATCAGTGCCATCGCAAAACATCATATCTATGGTCATAGGACGACAAGTAGCGACAAAATAGGCATACCCCCAATGATAAGCATATATACAATCTATTACTTGAAACCGAATTTTTATGGTTTGTCCGATAAGAGGTTCTAAGTCAAAACCTATCATTGTCCAATCTTTAGCATTTACTGCAGTAGAAGAAGCCGCCCGACATGCCAAATCAGGATCAGTATTGTTTGAAACCAAAACTACATTACTACAACCTAATGATGTTATAATTTCATCCGACATATCTCGAATTTGCATTTTAAAAGTAGGTTGTTGAACAGAGTCATGTCCTGCTTGCTGCATAACATAAGCAAAAGACAACAATAACAATGTGTTATTGCTATCTATGGTCATTGTATATTCTAAAGCTACTGTATTGAGTGAATCTTTATTAGGGGTATGTCTCGCATCTTTATCATTACCCAATTTACAAGCGTATTGAAAACCATTGGGAATTTTTTGTATTTTATTACAATATTCATCTTGTGCGACACCTATTTCAGATAAACTTAATATAGTATGTTGCCCATATATAGGGTTAGTCGTAAATAGTGTAGGATTAATTGGTATACCATTATACTTATCTCTATATGCTTGCCAATTAGTAAAATTTTTCTGAGAAAAGTCTAAATTGGGACACGATGATTGTCCATGCAAGTCTAATAGTAGTATCAAACTTACTATGGACAAAAGCAACCATTTCCATAAACTTTTCATAATTAGAACATTATTATTGTATCGTCAATATTTCATGCGTAACATATACAAATTATTTTTTTATAAGACGAAATCTATCAATATCAACACTTTTTTTATTTCAAAACTGTAACATGTCCAACAAATTCATATTCTTGTCCATTAAAATCCTTAACTATCACAATATATGAATATATGGAATTAGGAGCGACAACTTTTCCATCTACAGTACCATCCCATTTTTCGGTTGGGTCTTCAGTTTCAAAAACACGTTGTCCCCATCTGTCATAAATAAGCATCCGAAAACCTTTTTCTGCATATTCATTCATAATGGGTCCCCAAGTATCATTCAAATCATCACCATTAGGGCTAAATGAATTTGGAATATAGACATTCAACTCATCATAGACATGTATCATTTTTGAAATCGTATCCGTACAACCATTTACATCAGCAACTAACATAGATACTTTATAATCTCCTGCATCTTTATAAGTATGATATACCACATCTCGCCCATGTTCCAATTCCATGTACCTAAATTTCCTGCACTTGCATCTGTCAAAGTTAATACAGTATTGCTGGCTATACTATAAGTATTTGCTTCAAAATTAGCGGTAGGGCCATCTATATGAGCAACAGTAAAAGATTTTTGTGCGGTACAAAATGTATCTGTTATTGTTATTGTATATTGTCCTGCATGCAAAGAGGTTAATGTAGATGAAGTATCTGACATTTGCCCACTTGCCGATGTCCATACATAAGAAACAGAATTTGGGTTTCCACTCGTTACTATGGCACTTACCGTACCATCTTTTCTGTGACAAGTTTCTGGTGTAGTATTACCTGTTACTTTCAAACTTGGATATGCAGGCACAGTCACACTTTCTTCTGCCTGACAGCCCGAGGAATCTTTAATGCTCACATGATAATCTCCTCCTGTAACATCATATAATGTTGCTCCAGTGCTTGCATGGGGATTCGGTGTCCATGTGTAGGTTATCGGATAGTGGGCATTTTGAACCGAAATAGTTATCTGTCCATTACTATTATCGCAGGTTTCCATCCTTACATTCTCTACAACGATAATCGGACTTGGCAAAGCAAGCACCTTAATACTATCTTCCTTATAACAACCATTAGCATCCTCTATCATAACCTTATAATCTCCTGAATCAATATTGCTAACCGAACTTTGCGTGCCGATTTCTACTCCATCTTGTTGTCTTATCCACTTATAACGATATGGTGGAGTTCCACCGCTTACGCTTACAGAAGCGGTTCCATTGGGCAAGAAACAAGTTGTAGGGCTTTGAGAACATTGAGATTCTAAGGAGTCAGGTTGAGTGATATCCACTTTAAATTGCAATTCACAACCGTCTGCATCTATAGCATAGAAAGTATAGGTTCCTGCTCTCAAATTGATATATTTTTTACCGTTTATTCTTGTCCTTTCATCTATGGAGTCATTGCCATTGACATCTTTCAATACCCAATATGCCGATGTAATAATGCCACTTCCTGTAATGGGACCATGATTAATCTCCCCTGTCTGTTCTCCATAACACAAAATATTCGTTTGTTCAATTTTCATATTCGGTTGTAATGGTGCAACCTCAATTGTATCATAAGCCCAACAATTCACAGAATCTAAAGATTTTATCCAATAAGTTCCTGGACCTGTTATAGGTAATCTATCTCCCACGACCTTGCTTATGGTTGTACCCGAACGGGTTATTCCCCCCCATTCATGATATACGAAATAAGAACGCAAGGTTTCTACTGTTAATGTATCTTTCAAACCTTCGCACATACGTTCTGGCCCGAGTATTTCTACCATAGGAGAAGGATAGATTCTGATATAGTGTTCATCTAATACATCTGAGGTGTCAGCACAGCCGTTTTCTGCGTCAACCGTCATTCTTATAAGATAATCTATTGGTTCATTGGTGGGAGGGTCTGGAAAAGTATAAGTGAATAAAGAGTCATAAGACACTACGTTCAAGCCATGTATTTCCCAAACAACACGGTCTTTTTTACTATTATACACAGATGACAAATCCACCATAGTTGCTGTACGCGTACAAGTATCATATTTGTTTACATACATGCCATAATTATCATAAATATCAACGCTATTTTCACCCGTACGATTACCATAATAAAAAGCGGCATCTATAGAAGTTTTAGCGATAATGGTACGCAATTTGGAGGTACATCCTAATTTGGAAGTTACCTCACATTCAAATTCTTCGCCGTCCAAAGGTTCTTGAATATTGATTTGTACTCTATTATTTCTCCAAGAGGGGTCAGAAGAACGTGTCCATGTGTAGGTCATAAAACCTTCAGGGGCACGCAATCTTGCGGCTGAATTACCCTCACAATACATCAAATCTATTGTCATAGGGCGACATTCTGCGACAAAATAGGCATAACCATAGTGGGCAGATTGTGTGCAGTCCATAGTTTCAAAACGAATCTTTATTGTTCTACCAATCAAGGGTTCCAAACTAAACCCCACTGTTGTCCAATCTTTAGCATTTACTTCAGTAGAAGAAGCCGCCCGACATACCAAATCAGGATCGGTATTATCGGAAGCCAAGGTTACATCACTGCAACCTAAAGAGGTAATAACATTTCCATTGGTATCACGAACACTCATCTTAAATGTGGGTTGTTCGGGTGTAGAATGACCTGCTTGTTGCAAGACATAAGCAAAAGACAATATCAATAAAGAATTGTTGCTATCTACAGCCATCGTATATTCCAATCCTTCCGCTCCTTTGCCTGTACCATCATTACCTAATTTACAAGAATAACTATAGCCATCTGGCACTGTTTGTATATAATGGCAATGCCCATCTGTTATTTCTCCACTAGCAACAGCCTGTGCAGCACTTATTATTGTATGTTGCCCTGTTATAGGATTGGAGGCGTGCAAATTTGGCCCTGAGGTCGTTGCCGAACCTACATACGCTTGCCAATAGTTAAAATTTGCCATTGAAAAATTTAAATTTGGACACTGAGCATACAAACTCAAACCACTTAATATGAAACTTGTTAGAAAAACAAACGATTGTAATAATAAACGTTTCATTTTTTATTTTTTATTTTTTATTTTTTATTTTTTATTATTGTTGATTTTACTTATGATTCCTTTTTTTTATGATACACAAAAAATACTTTTTGTTGCCTATCTGTAAAAAATCTTTTATCGCATTCTACAAAAGCAAACTCACCTATAATTAGGTAAGTTTGCTTTTTTGATGCTATTTTCAATTATTTTCTTTTCTAAAAATTCACGGAATAACTTGGTGCCGTATTGGCTATTTTTTTGCCTTTTATATGATTGAATCTTCCGGACACAAAATTTATTCCCACAACGACATTCACATTTTTCAATTTATCCACATAGAATATATGATTGGTATAATCTACTAAAGCATACAAGTTGAAGACTCCTAATTTTAAATTCAGCCCAAGCCCGGGATTCAACAATGATTTAGACTTGAAAGTATTTCCGACTGTAAAATCAAAAAATCTACCCAAATTTCTGTGATAAGAAATGCTCCCAGCAGGAATAAATTTGCCACCATACATTCTTCCATTGAAGGTGAAACCGAACCTATCATTTTTGGACAACCAAAGATAAGCCCCGATATTCAATTTGGTGATTAACATTTTATTAAATGCAGGTATTGTTTGAGGAGTTACGTTTTCTACGCTATTTTTCATAGTATCAGCCATATCTTCAAACACTTGTGTCCAATTGTCTCTTTTTTCTGCAGTGGTCAAATCCACTCCTTCAAAATCCACATGAGTAGGGTTAATTTTTAGATTTTGGGCATTGTTCCAATGTATAAATCCCAAATCCAACAAAGAAGCCTCTACTTCTACCCATTTGTTGATACGATAACGGAACCCCAAATCAACAGCCACGCCATGAGATGATGTTGATAGGATATTCATAATTTTTTCCTTATCCATATTGTCGACCATAGTATCTGACAAAGGTAAAACACCACCATAATACATATCAGCATTATAATCTAAAGACAATTTATCAAAATCTTCATCATAAGTGTTAATTGTTGTTTTGTATCTGTATTCCATTGTGTTTCTCCTTTTCATTCTAAAATCCTATACTATTTTTAAGTTCTTTTGATTGTTTGAGTTTAACTTCATCACGAAGCATTTTTTCAAGTTCGGTTTTATCGATTATATTCAAGAAATCGGCTTTCTTTTTTACTGTTGCAAAATCGCCCGTTGTTAAGCCTTTTATGTTAAAATCCGCATTATCAATATTGAAAAAGTGCTTCATTGCTTCATTTACTTGATTATTATTCATAAAATCAAATTTGATTTTGAAAGTGAAACGCCTT
>CALAVA010000326.1 GCA_937892025.1 uncultured Bacteroidales bacterium | reverse complement strand
GTTTCCGTTGGCCATTGCGGTAAAATATACACTCGTTTGGGCTATACAATAAGCGGCCGTTTCAAATTTTTGCCTATCAAAACAAGTTTCCATAATCAATAAGCGAGTGTGGTCTTGCATGCTTGCTGCAGCACGTATAAGAATGTCTATCACTTGCTCTTCAGAAAAACAATCTAAAAATTGGCTCATCCAAATAATATCAAAACCTGTAGGAATATGGATAGACTTGTCCAATAGGTTTGCAGGATATGTCTTTATACGCTCTGAACCGTATGTCGTTTTGAGGTTTTCTTTCAGCAGATTGATTTGTTGAGGCAAATCCATTATTGTAACCTCTATATCTTGATTATAAGATACACATTGTTTTGCCCATTTGCCCGTATTGCCACCGACATCAAGTAAGCGTTTGGGAGCGTAAGAAAAAACAATGGGTAAGGCTTCTTTAAATGATTGGTCGGAATAAAAATGGTCAAAGGCAAACCAACTTTTTTGGACTTGAGCCGGCAATTCTACAAGCCCTTCATAAATGGTGTCCCATTTTCCAAAAACCTTTAAGCCCTCAGGAGTACCTTTTTCTATGGATTTATCCAAATAAAACAAGCCAAGATAATTAACATCATGATTAACACCCAAATTGACCTTAACACTATCGTCATTTAATAGAAACCAACCTACTTTGGATAGAAAATATTTGTTCTCCTTTAATAATATGCTTCCAATTGTTAAAGATGATTCTAACAAAACTTGAACGGCATATTTGCTCAAATGTGTTTCTTTGACAATTTCTTCTATGCTTAATCCTTCTTGATGTTCATTGAGTAGGGCAAAAATATTATATTTTAACATCAGCCTTGAAACTTGAAATACAATAGGAGCATTGGCAATCTCTTGAGCCAAACGTTGGGCTTTCAATGAGTTTAAACTATCTTTTTCGTATGGATTATTCATTTTTGTTATCATTTGATTCTTGTTCCCAAAATGAAAAAAAATTAAACCATTGGGTCGGATATTTTTCTAAAATGTTTTCTAATATTTCAACAAATTTTATGCAATAGTCTTTGGGGGATTGTTGGGGGGCTATTTCATACATATAGACAGAATATTTTGTCTTGTATTCTTTTAAGACAAATAATACGATTAATGGACAATTGAAAGTGTGTGCTACTTGAAATGGCCCCATAGGGAAATGGGCTTTGTGCTTGTAAAAATCAAGGGTGTAATATTTTTGACTTCCATTGATTCTATCTGCTGTCATCAATAAAAACTGCTGCTCTTCAATCACTTGTTTGATGGAGAACAAATGTGACATATCTGATTTTACTTGTATAAAAAATACATTGGAGTCTTTCATGGCATTGTCGCGTATTGTCCGATAATAAACACCTTCTCCATCGTATGATAGAATATAAAATTTTTTTTTCTTTTGTTGAAACATATAAGCGGCTAAATCTATATTGCCGATATGCTCTCCAATAATTACACCGCCTTCATTTTTGGCGATAAGTTTATTTACAATATTTTCACCTTGCAAGTTTAACTGAAATTGGGTAGTATTGCCGGCCAATAGGGCAAATTTATCCAAAACAATTTGTCCAAACAACATATAGTTTGTCCATGTCGCTTTGCGTGCTTGTTTATTAGACAAACCACGTATGTTTTTGTGATAGAATAAAATGTTGTGAA
>CALAVA010000325.1 GCA_937892025.1 uncultured Bacteroidales bacterium | reverse complement strand
AAAAAATTTCTTGATTTTTTCGTTCCGCAAAAAAAGATTGTTCTTTGCTATCCTCAACTACCTCAAAATAACATTTTTTTACCCCCCTAAAAAGACACCAAAAAGAAAAAATTATACTTTTGCATTTGCATTTGCCCCTCCCGAAAAAAAGATGTAAAGTATTGACAATGTATTCTATGTTGCATAATAGGTAAATATTACCTCACACATAGGGTATTTTTGCTTAGCTTTCCTTTCTTTTTAACAGACATAAGACTTTCATTTACACCTTGTATTACAGACCAAGCAAGGACAAAAAAAAACTTGAAAAAAAATACCCAAAAAACAATCTTATTCTATTTATTTTTTCTACTTTTGCAAAAATTAAAAAAACACGTAACAAACATGGATAAAATATTAGTTATAGGCTGTGCCGGTCAGATAGGCTCAGAATTAACACTCGAATTGAGAAAAATGTATGGGGATAGCAATGTTGTTGCTGCAGATATTCGCCAAGCAGGCGAAGATATTTGCCAAAGCGGTCCTTTTGAAATCGTAAACGCATTAGAAACAGACAAAGTTGCCGAAGTTGTCAAGAAATATGGCATCACTCAAATTTACCATTTGGCAGCGATATTATCTGGCCTCTCCCCTCTTGGGATATTAATATGAAAGGTTTGTTGGGCGTTTTGGACATAGCCCGTGAATTGAAACTCAAAAGATTGTTTTGGCCAAGTAGTATTGCCGTTTTCGGCCCAAGCACTCCGACCCAAAACACTCCTCAACAATGTGTAATGGACCCCAATACGGTTTATGGAATTAGCAAATTGGCAGGTGAACGTTGGATTGCTTATTACAACAAACGTTATGGTGTAGATACTCGTAGTGTACGTTACCCCGGACTTATCAGTTATAAAACTGAAGCAGGTGGCGGAACAACCGACTATGCTGTTGAAATCTATTACGAAGCCATCAAAAATCATCATTATACTTGTTTCTTATCTGAAAAAACTTATTTGCCAATGATGTTTATGCCCGATGCTATCAAAGCCACAATAGACATTATGCAGGCAGAGGCCGACAAACTGACGGTAAAAGAAAGTTACAATATTGGTGGAATGAGTTTTTGTCCTGATGATGTCTTCAAATCTATCAAAAAACAAATGCCAGATTTCACCATTGACTACGAACCTGATTTTCGTCAAGCAATAGCCGACTCTTGGCCGCAAAGCATTAACGATGAACAATCCAAAAAAGACTGGAATTTATCATACGTCTATGACTTGGACAAAATGACAGAAGTGATGCTGAAAGAAGTAGCGAAAAAATTCAACAAATAAGACTATTATAGAAGTTTAACAATGATAAAAAAAAGGGTATTCCAAGAATATCCTTTTTTTTGTTTATCTTCTGCTTAAATCATATATCAGCCAACCTCTGTATTTCTTATCGGGGAATCGGGCAAAATCTTCTAAAGCAGCCCCCATACAATGAGCCAGATTCAATTTTGTCCGCTTGTATGAAGTAGCCTTATTCATGATTTTTTCCTGCATTTGCAACAACCGTTTTTCTCCCCATTCGGTATGACATTCCAAGGCTGTCTGTTGCCAAAATGAAGGACAGAAAACCATTTCACTTGTTCCTATCTGTCCTAAAACAGCCTCACATAAATTTAACAACGATGTTCTCAATGGGACAAAATCAACAATCGCCCGAAAAATAAACGGAAATTTCATTTGTATCAAATTTTTCTCCATTTTTACTTCTATGCCATAAAAAAGAAAACGATAAGGCAAAGCATTTTCCTCAATCCAAACAAAAGGTTCAACCCTATCTTCACAATTACTCAAACACATGTATTTATTCAAATAATCGGTTATTGCTGTTTGGTCTATGGACAAAAAACAGGGCAAAAAGTTCTCTTTGCAAGAACAGTCAATGGTATGATTGGCAAAAATGACTAAATTTGGTTGTCGCATAATAAGAAAAAGGGTCGGTTTGAAAACCAACCCTAAAAAAAACTATGAAAAGTAAAAAAAATTATTCTAAAACATGAATGGCTAAACCTGAACGCAATTTGGGTTCAAACCATGTTGTTTTAGGAGGCATAATATTGCCGCTATCAGCAATATCTATAATTTGTTTCATTGAAACAGGATACAAGGCGAAAGCCACTTTCATTTCACCGCTATCTACTCTGCGTTTCAATTCTCCTAAACCACGAATACCACCGACAAAATCAATTCTCTTATCCGTTCTTAAATCTTTAATTCCCAATATTTTATCAAGCACTAAATTAGATAAAATAGTTACATCTAAAACACCAATTGGGTCATTGTCATTATAGGTGCCTTGTTTGGCTGTCAAAGAATACCATACACCTTCTAAATACATAGAGAAATTATGCAAATTTGTCGGTTTGTAAGGTACAGTTGATTCGCAATGGCAGGGCAATTCACACTCGCATTTACCACCGTTCAACGTACAATCACACTTGCATTCAATATCAAAGTTTTCTTGAAGTGCTTCTATAAATTGTTTTGCAGTCAAGCCGTTTAAATCTTTAACAACACGATTATAATCAATAATTTTCAATTGATTATCTGGGAATATAACCGCCATAAAATAGTTATATTCTTCATTTCCAGTATGATTAGGATTATTTTTTTTCTTTTCAGCCCCAACCAAAGCGGCAGCAGCAGTACGATGATGACCATCGGCTACATACAGATAAGGTATGTCATTTTTGAAAATTTCAGTGATACGATTAATGGTATTTTTATCATCAATAACCCAAAAATGATGTCCAAAACCATCTTCGGTAACAAAATCATAAATAGGAGCGTTCTTTACAACCTCTGCGACAATGGTGTCTATTTCTGCATTTGCTGGATACGAAAAGAACACAGGCTCTACATTTGCGTTGGTAATACGCACGTGTATCATTCTGTCTTCTTCTTTATCCTTACGGGTTAATTCATGTTTTTTTATGTTGTTGTTGAAATAGTCATCTATATGAGTACACCCCATTATTCCATATTGTGTACGACCGTCCATTGTTTGTGCATAGACATAATATTTTTCTTCGTCATCTTGCACCAACCAACCATTATCTTGAAATTTTTGAAAATTTTCTACGACTTTGTCGTACACTTCTTGAGCATGTTCATCAACGCCTTTAGGCAAGTCTATTTCAGCCTTTGTGATATGTAACAAAGACATTGGATTGCCTGCAACCTCAATACGTGCTTCTTCTGTATTCAACACATCGTATGGACGTGACGCTATTTTTTTTACAAGTTCTACCGGTGGACGTAAGCCCTTAAATGGTTTTAATATTGCCATAATATTATCTATTTTTTATTTAAAGGCTTTTTTTCAACTATTGTTTTAACAGAGCCATCTTCATAAGTAATTGTTTTCTTAATAATAAGAGCAGGAACACCTTTGGAATCTGTTATAGTTTTTTGTTTGACTTGCATGCTTTGTGCACCTTCTGGCAACTCCATATCTTCTTCTTTTTCAAACATATCATCAGTTACCTTATATCTTTGATTTTTCTTTGCTCTATAATCATAATCAGTGGGAAATTCATCTTCAAATTCTTGTATTTCTCTTTCAAATTCTTTTTCATAAAATCCTTTTTTAGGTGGATATTCTTCTATAGTTTTATATGTCTTTTTTGTTTCCTCTTCAAACTCCTCATCTTTTCTAGGCTTTGCTCCATAATATTTCCTATTATTATCTTGCTTTTCTCTTTCTCTTTGGTATTGCCTTTCTCTTTCTTGTCTTTCTCTTTCTCTTTTTTCTTTTCTTTCCTTTTCTCTTTTTTCTCTTTCTAATTCTTCTTCTCTTTCCCTTTGTTCCCTCATCTCTCTTTCTTTCCTTTCCCTTTCATTTCTTTCTTCAATTTTACTTTTTCTGCTTTTCTGTCTATCGTCTTCCTCCAACTTAGGTTCTTCTTCGAAGTATTGTCTTCTTTTTCTCCCTTGCCCGTCAACTTCTTCGGTAACAGTGGTTACCACAGTTTTTTTTACACCATTTTCATCTGTTGTAGTTGTTGTGGTTGTTGTCTTTTTGCTAGATTTTTTATTGTTATTATTGCCAAAGTGAGATCCAAAGTTAATGTCAAATTCTTTATCAAAGAATGCATCTTCGTCAAAGTCTTCGTCGTCATTAAAAAATTCCATCAAATATCTTGGCTCGTTTTTAGTTTTTTTATTTCTTAGAGGTATTCTGGCATCTTTATTTTTATTTTTATCTCTATCTTTTATAGATTCTCTTCTCTTGATATATTCTGTTTTTTTAACACTGAATACGTCTCCAGAATCTCCTCTTTTAGTATTAATTTCTTCAGTGAATTGCTCTTCAACATTTCCTTCCTTTTTAGTATTAGAAGTATATCTTTCAACATTAGTACTATTTCCACTTTTTCCAGAATAGTTATTTATAGTTTTTGTATTAAAGCTAGGCTCTATTCTACCATATTTTTTTTTTACATTATCAGGAATTCTTTCATTTATGGCATAAAATTCTTCACAGCAATTTATAATTGTGCAAATTTTTTCAGAAGAAAGAATACCAGAAGCTATACCTATATGCTTCACTTTAGGATTAAAGATAACTTTCCTTTCAAACTTATTTTTGTCCCCATCACCTAAAACAAAATTAATGACAATAAATTCTGGATCAAACATACCATAATCAATTAATTCATAATTCTCTCCAAATGGATTCCCAAATTTATTAAGACGGTTTTCCAAAGAGTACTCAATGGCAGATTCATCATCCAATCCATCGTGGCGGACTAATTCATCAAGTAAATAATCGCATGCTTGGGTAATTGTTCTATTATACTTTAAACGAGGAAGTTCTTTTTGGGTTTCTAAAAATTTAATTGCATCATCTAAAGAGCCTAATAAGTTGTTGTAGACGAATGGGACATTTTCTATATAAAGACAATTTTCCTTTGAATCTTCTACTGTTTCTCTGAGTTCTTTTAACTTTTCTACAAATTCATCTGGATGTTCACGAGCATAGTTTATTTCGTTTAAAATTTGGTAACTAAAAGAATAAAAATCACGGATACGCATTGCAGGATTAAATTCTTTGTCCTTTCTTCTTTTACTAGTACTCGTCTTTGATGACATTATTTTATAATTTATATAATATTATTTATTATTATTCTTTTAAATATATTTTTATTTTTTATTTTA
>CALAVA010000324.1 GCA_937892025.1 uncultured Bacteroidales bacterium | reverse complement strand
ATTTATTTCTAATTTATTTTTAGTTATTTTAATGTCCTGATTTTATTTAGTTTCAATTTATTAAAACTATTTTTCCAATTTATTGTATGGGAAATATTTGAAATTGTGTTTTTCAATAAACAAAACCACTTTATTGATGTCTAAAAGAAGAATTTTAAAATAGAAATAACTGTCAACTTCTTAAAAATCAAAGGTATACACATTTTTGATGTAGTACGTGGCAACAATGACGTTTCCGACCAAAACCTCATCAAAATAGAAGAAAACGCCATTGCCGCACACTATTTGCAAAAATACTTGAATGTAATACTATTATCTCCATTGGTGGCAAGTCTGCCGAAACTATCACAAAAAATTACGGCATCAAAACACCATCTGTCGGCGAATTCGTAGATATTGAATTTTGTAACCGAAACGTGAGATTTTACCGCATGCCATATACATCGAGGGGCTTGAAAATGGAAAGATAAATTGTCCGCATTGAACAAAATTGCTTTAGTTTTAATAATTCTAACATGGTTAAAATAATTGAAATGCTTTGTTATAATCATAGGCAGTAGACTAACAAAATCATTTGCTTTATGTGTTATTCTTGGCAATAAATCAAAACGGTAAAATACATAAAATTATAAGACACAAATTGAATTATTCTGCTATAAGTTTAGACTCAACACACCACCTAAACATCACGCATAGCCTACAAATCAGGTTTCAACGAATTAAACAGACAATGCTTTGGATGCATAAATAATTACCATCTCAACCATACAGAAAAACTGCACTATTGGGGGTTATTTTTGTGGCGTAATCCGAAAAGAATAAGTTGACTTTTTTATTTGCATTCACAAAAGAAGTTGTTAACTTTGACTCATAACTAAAAAAAATATAAGGGAACTTCTAATTAAAACTATCTGATATTCAATTATATACAATTAAAATTAAACCCTAATTTGCTTTTATAATAGTAATATTTAAGTTACATTAATAAAAAAATAATTACAAATATCAAAAATAAATTACAGAAAATATTTGGTAAATTCGACATATATTGCTAATTTAGTGGCAGTTAAAACATAAATACGAAAAGATAATGAGCAAATACACATACAAGCAGCAGGGCAATGTCGGACTTTTCGACAAGGAAATGACCACGGCAAAATTGAACAGCAAGGGCAATCCATTGGATAGATTAACCAAAGCGATTGATTTTGAGATGTTTAGAGAAATATTGGAGACAGCCTTGTTCAAAAAGAAGATGACCAATTCCGGTGCCAAGCCATACGACTATGTGCTGATGTTCAAAATCCTCGTATTGCAGAGGTTCTATCATTTGAGTAACGAACAAACTGAATATCAGATAATTGACCGCTTGAGTTTCAGGAACTTCCTCGGACTCTCGAGCGGCGACAGGATACCTGACGCAAATACGATTTGGCTCTTCAAGGAACAATTGACAAAACTTAACCTGTTTGAAAAATTGTTCGACAAGTTCTATAAGATGTTGGAAGACAAAGAGTTGATAATGAACGAGGGTGTCATGGTCGACGGAAGTTTCGTGGAAGTGCCCCGCCAGCGCAACAGCCGCGCAGAAAACGCAGAGATAAAGGAAGGCAGGGGCGACGGGCTATGGACTTCCGATGACGAACGTAACAAGCGTATACACAAGGACATAGATGCCAGATGGACAGTGAAAAACAATCAAAATCATTACGGCTACAAAAACCACGTGAATGTGGATACCAAGAGCAAATTCATCAAAAAAGGCGTTACGACAGATGCCTCTGTACACGACTCAAAAGCGACGGAAAAACTTATAAACGAAAAGGACAAAGGACAGCCATTCTTTGCCGACAGCGCATACATAGGTGCTGCCGTAAAAAAAATACTAAGGCATAACAACATGAAAGACAGGATAATAAAGCGTAATACAAAAAATAAGACAATCAGCAAGCGGCAGGAAACAATCAACAAAAGGAACTCCAAAGTTCGCGTCAGGGTCGAGCATGTATTCGGATTTTGCGAACAAAACCTCCGAGGAATGTACAGCAGGGCGGTCGGCTTTTTGAGGAATGCGGCATTCAACACACTTACAAACCTTGTCTACAACATGGCAAGGTACGAACAAGTCATGCGACTTGGGATGAATTAGTGTGCCTGCAATATAAAAATTAGTAAAAAAGTCGAAAAATCAGTTGAAAAAATTGTACAAATGAGATATTTGATATAAATTCGCAGCGTCATTAGTTTCGTATCTTGACAAAGGACTTCGCAAGGTTCGATGCAATGACACGAAAAAATAATTTTTAGAAGTCCCCATAATTATGCGATTCAACATTACATTGCGTGTAAACGCACAAAAATTTGGCAACCGACTGCCGATAAATTATCAGTACGAAATGTCGGCTGCCATTTACAAAATTCTATCCTCTGGCAGCGACGAATATGCTCAATGGCTTCACGACAACGGTTTTACGCTTGAAAATGGCAAACAGTTTAAGCTGTTCACGTTTTCGCACCTAAACATACCTAAGCGGCGACTTCTGAAACAATCGAACCAGTTGGAATTGCTTTCTGACCATGTTTTTTGGCAGATAACATTTTTGCCAGAACATTCCACACAGAATTTTATTGGCGGACTATTTCAAGACCGGGTTTTTGAAATTGGCAACAAGGTTTCCAAAGTTCAATTTGAGGTGGAAAACATCGAACTTCTTCCGCCGCCCGAATTTCAGAAGACAATGGTTTACAAAACTTTGTCGCCAATTTCGGTCAGTTACATTGACGATTTTGGCCGCGATTGTTATCCACGTACACCCGAAGAATTTGCCAATGCCGATTGGGTAAAGGAGCGTCTTTTGGTTAATCTTTTGGATAAATATTCTGCGTTTTACGGTGAATATTATCAAGGAGAAAGTTTCTTGGATTTTTCGGTTTTGACAGAGCCAAAATCCTCTCTGATAGCCATTAAGTCAGGCACACAAGCCGAAACCAAAGTACGTGGATTTTCATGTAATTTTGCCCTCAACGCTCCGCCCGAACTTCAGCGCATAGCCTACGAATCAGG
>CALAVA010000323.1 GCA_937892025.1 uncultured Bacteroidales bacterium | reverse complement strand
GTCTATTCTAATGGGGCAAGAAATGACTCAAATCGATCCAGGCACCGATGGCGCCCGTGAATTGTTGCAACGCCGCGAGCCATTGTTTGCTTTGGCTATTGGTGGCACTGGCAGTGACAGAACAGTCACAGACATTGTGTTGCCATCAATTCCGAATACCAAAGTTACAGGAAAATCAAGTTCTCAAGGTTTGAATGTAGTATCGGAAGGAGGCAGTCAAAATAATAATGCCTTGCAGAAAAAATTAGGCGGCAGGTTTGGCGATGTATTTACGAATGGAGAAGGAGGTGAATACGAAGTTCATCACATTCCCGCCGACAGTGCGTCCCCTTTGCCTCGAATGGATGGTCCTGCCATAAAAATGGAGAAAGCAGACATTATTGCTTGCATCAAAGAGAAAGGCATTGTCGGTTTGGGTGGTGCTTGTTTTCCCACACATGTAAAACTGATGATTCCTGAAGGGAAAAAAGCCCAACATTGCATTATCAATGCAGCAGAATGTGAACCATACATTTCCATAGATAACAGAATTATGATAGAACGTGGCGAAGAGTTGATAATTGGGGCTTGTATTCTTCGCAAAGCATTAGATTTAAACGATGTTTATATAGGTGTAGAACACAATAAAAAAGAAGCAATAGCCAATTTGCAACACATAGCTACAAAGTATAATGGTGTACATGTGATTACATTAAAAACGAAATATCCACAAGGTGCTGAGAAACAACTAATAAAATCCATAACAGGGCGAGAAGTTCCTGCGGGCAAATTACCCATTGATGTAGGTTGTGTTGTAGATAATGTTGCAACAGCCTTGGCTGTTTATGAGGCGGTTCAGAAAAACAAACCGCTCATATCCAATTATATGACCTATTCAGGCAAATCAGTTTCTGCTCCCAAGAACTATCGGGTCAGATTAGGTACTCCTTTAAAAGACATTATTGAGGCGAATGGTGGTTTGGCTGAAGATACCGAAAAAGTTATTAGTGGTGGTCCTATGATGGGAAAAGCCATTACTAATCTCAATGCGTATACTGCAAAAGGTTTTTCAAGTCTTTTGCAAATGAATGCCAAAGAAGCCC
This sequence comes from uncultured Bacteroidales bacterium, assembly GCA_937892025.1. Taxonomy (GTDB): domain Bacteria; phylum Bacteroidota; class Bacteroidia; order Bacteroidales; family WCHB1-69; genus UBA1205. The sequence goes on along the minus strand of CALAVA010000323.1, from coordinate 5,259 downwards.
AAAGACTTACTCCTCAAAATTGCATCCGTTGTGCTCGTTGTGTGGAAGCATGTCCAATGGGTTTAGAACCTTATCTTTTGTCGTTATTATCCAAACAAAATAGGTTAGAAGATTGTGAAAAAGAACAAATTATGTCTTGCATAGAATGCGGAAGTTGTCAATTCACTTGTCCATCATTCCGTCCATTATTGGATTATATCCGTTTAGGAAAAAATCGCACAGGTGGCATGATTAGAGCCAGAATGCAACAGAATAAATAAATAATAAAGAAAGAAACAAAATAGTATGAATACATTATATATTTCAGGTTCACCGCATGTCCATAGTAAAGATTCTGTAAAGAAAATTATGTGGACAGTAGTTATTGCATTGATACCGACAATGATATGCTCCTTTATATATTTTGGCATCAATGCTGTAAGAGTAACACTTATCAGTGTTGCCGCATGTGTATTTTTTGAATGGTTTATTCAAAAGTTTATCTACAAAGGTCAAACAACCATAGGTGATGGGTCAGCCGTTATTACAGGTTTATTATTGGCATTCAACGTTCCGAGTAATTTACATTGGGGAATTATTCTTGTTGGTGCTTTGGTTGCTATAGGTGTTAGCAAAATGGCTTTTGGTGGTTTAGGGAAAAATCTCTTCAACCCTGCCCTTGTAGGTCGTGTGTTTTTGTTGATTTCTTTTCCACAACAAATGACTTCATGGCCTAAACCGGTTTCCAAATTTATGACTTTGGATGCGACAACGGGAGCTACTCCATTGGCAATTATAAAAAGTGCGATGAACAAAGGCGAAGACGTTTCTGCCTTAACTTCTCAATTGCCCACTTACGTACAAATGTTGCTTGGAGACAGAGGCGGTTCTTTGGGCGAGGTTGCAGCCATAGCTATTATTTTAGGAGGCATTATTTTGTTGTGTAGAAAAGTGATAACTTGGCATATTCCGGTTAGTTTTATTGGAACGGTATTTGTTTTTGCCGCTTTGTTACATATAGCCAATCCTCAATTATACATTGCTCCTTCTTATCACTTATTGAGTGGCGGTTTGCTTTTGGGAGCAATATTTATGGCTACAGATATGGTAACCTCACCAATGAGTGCATGGGGAAAAATCATTTTCGGCATAGGCTGTGGGTTGCTAACGATATGTATTCGTGTTTGGGGGAGTTATCCCGAAGGTGTTTCTTTTGCCATCTTGTTGATGAACGCTGTAACTCCATTGATAAACAAAGCGTTTAAGCCAAAACGTTTCGGAGAAAAAATTGTTGCAAATAAATAAAAAAAAACGAATTATGGGAAAGAAAATAGAATCAAATTTCAAAAATATATTAATATGTCTTTTAGTTATCACTGCTGTTTCGGCGGGAATATTAGGTTTGATTTATGGTTTGACCCAACAACCTATTGAAGAAACAAAACAAAGCAATAAAGAGACAGCCATTCAAAATGTTTTACCTGCATTTGAACGCTTGGAAGAATGTAAAGTTCCCATCGAATCAGCAGTAGAAGACGATGTGTTCAAAAAAGCCGCTCAAGCAGATTCTTTGTCCATTTATAAAGCCTATCAAGGTAACGATATGATTGCTTTGGCAGTAGAGACATTTTCTGACAACGGTTTTGGCGGTAGAGTAAAATTGATGGTTGGGTTTAAATCTGATGGCAGTATAATAGAAATTGCCGTTTTGGATCATAATGAAACACCTGGATTGGGTGACAAAATGGAACCGGAAAAATCATCTTTTTCTGTGCAATTTAAAGATAAAAATCCCAAAGATTTTCAGTTAAAAGTAAAAAAAGATGGTGGAGATGTAGATGCGATTACAGCAGCGACAATCAGTTCGCGAGCCTATTGCGATGCTGTAAGCAAAGCCTACAATGCCATAAAACCAATGATAGGAGGACAAGACAATGAATAAATGGAAAATATTTACCAATGGTCTTTTAAAAGAAAATCCCACCTTTGTATTATTATTGGGCATGTGTCCGACCTTAGGAGTAACCACCTCCGCCATAAATGGTTTAGGAATGGGCTTGGCCACAACATTTGTACTGATTTTATCTAATATTGTCATATCAGCACTCAAAAATGTTATTCCAGACACGGTACGTATTCCAGCCTTTATCGTTATCATAGCCTCTTTTGTTACAATGGTGGATTTGCTCATGCAGGCTTATATTCCTGATTTGCATGCACAATTAGGTCTTTTCATTCCCTTGATTGTAGTCAATTGTTTGGTTTTAGGTCGTGCAGAAGCATTTGCCTCAAAGAACAATATACTCAATTCTTCTATTGATGGTTTAGGTATGGGTTTGGGATTTACTTGTTCTTTAACCTTATTGGGCATTGTTAGGGAATTGTTGGGAAATTTATCTTTCTTTGGGCAAAAACTTGCCAACATAGACGGAGCATTGGTCTTTGTTTTGGCTCCTGGTGGATTTTTAGCCTTAGGATTGCTTTTAGCATTAATCAATAGTATAAAAAATAGAGAAACCTCCAAATAAACATAAAAAGAAATGGAAGCATTAGTTATTATTATTATATCAACCGTATTTGTCAATAATATAGTTTTTTCACAATTTTTAGGCATTTGTCCATTTTTGGGTGTATCAAGTAAAATTTCCACATCTGTGGGCATGGGTGCAGCCGTTATTTTTGTCATTACCATTGCGACCTTGGTAACCTATTTGGTTTTTCAATATATTTTGGTACCCTTCAATTTGGTATTTTTACAAACAATTTGTTATATTTTGATTATAGCCGCCTTGGTGCAAATGTTGGAAATTATGTTAAAAAAAGTCAGTCCCTCCTTATATCAGGCTTTGGGTATTTTTTTGCCATTAATTACCACTAATTGTGCTGTTTTGGGTGTTTCTATTATGGTAATACAACAGAATTATAATCTTGGCGGTGCCTTGTTATACGCTTTCTTTACTGCAGTTGGCTTTGCCCTTGCATTAGTGCTTTTTGCAGGTTGTCGGGAGCAACTTGAGTTGATGGAACCACCCAAAAACATGAAAGGAATGCCTATTGCTTTGATAACAGCAGGCATTTTGGCACTTGCCTTTATGGGTTTTGCAGGTTTGAATTTATTTAAATATTAAAATATATTTTCAACAATAAAAAAGGAGGCTGTTGTCTCCTTTTTATCTTTTTATAAAATAGCAGATGAAACGTTTTTGGATTACACTACTTAAAATTTATGCATTTTGGCTATTGTTTTTTGCCCTTAGCAAAACTATATTCTTATGTTTCTATCATCATTTACTTGTCGGGATTGATTTTGCTGAAATTTTAAGGACATATCCTGCATCATGGCGTTTAGACACTGCTACGGCTTGCTATTTTAGTGTATTGCCCATTCTACTTTGTACACTTCAATTGTGTATGAAGAAAAAAATTCTTTACTATCTGCAAATGATAATATGCGGGATAGAACTTTTAATTGCAAATTTAGTGCTTTTTGGTGAAATTGGTGTCTATAAAGAATGGTTAACCAAATTAAATTACAAAATATTTCTCTATCTCAAACACCCCTCTGAAATCATTCAAACAGCAAGTAGTTCAGAACTTTTTCTTTCCATTATTGGTATTGGTATTCTTATGGTGTTATTTCTTTGGTTTTATCGTATTTTTGTTTTAAGACCAGAGATTAGTCCTGTTCACAAATGTCTATTAAAAGCTCCTCTTTGTTTTTGCTTGGCAGGTGGTTTATGTTTTTTAGGTATGCGTGGTGGAACAAATGCCATTCCAATAACCCAAAGTGCAGCCTATTTTTCTAAACATAACATATTAAACGATGCCGCTGTCAATCCTGTTTTTAATCTTATGATACACTATATTAATTTTAAAAATGTGGATAGGAATAAATTTCATTTTATGGACTCCGAACAAGCACAACAAATTTTCAATCAAATTCATGCCATTGAAAAAGATAGCAATATAAGTATTTTAAAGACAAAAGATATTAATATTGTTGTTATTTTGTTGGAAAGTTGGTCTGCAGATTTAATAGACCATTTGACAGGTCGTAATGATTCTATTACTCCAAATTTTCAACAATTAGAACAAGAAGGCATTCTTTTTACCAATATGTATGCCAATGGGCATCGTTCTCAACAAGCCATTTGTAGTATTTTGAGTGGATTTCCCTCTGTACCCATATATGACATTACAGACAATCAAGAAAAATATGGCAATTTGCCAAGTTTAGCCGATAAACTTAATCAATCCGGTTATGCTACTTCATTTTATTTTGGTGGCAACTTGGATTATGGCAATATTCGTGCATTCTTATTGCATTGCAACTTTGACAAAATTGTAGAAGACAAAAATATATCCGACAAACTTCCACGCGGAAAATTAGGCATTCAAGACCAATACATGACAGATATTCATTTGCAAAGTTTATCCCAAACCCAACAACCATTTTTCTCAATTTGGTTTACAGTAAGTACACATAGTCCATACGACTATCCCCATAACACTCCTGAAGTTACTAATAAAGATTTGGAAAATCTGGTTTATTTAAATTCTGCCAAATATTGCGACTATTGGATAGGAAAATATTTTGAAAAAGCCCGCAAAGAACCATGGTATGACAATACTTTGTTTATCTTGCTTGGAGACCATGGACACCCTACGCATTTGCAACAACAATCTGCTATGAATTTTAATTATCAACGTGTGCCTATGCTATGGATTGGCAATGTGATTAAAGACGAATACAAAGGCACTATCAATGCGAACATTTGTTCTCATATTGATTTAAGCAAAAGCATTTTATCTCAATTAAACATTGACAATACAGAGTTTATATTCGGTAGAAATATCTATAATATGAACCGAAGACCATTTGCTTTTTTTGAAGCACTTGAAGGATTTGGTTATAAAACGCCACAAGCCTCTCTTGTACAATTCAAAACAGAAAGTAATGCTGTGCAAAATTTTGAGGGAGATTCTGTTTATTTTGACACTATAAAACAAGAAGGCGAAGCATTCTTGCAATATCTTTATCAAACTTATATGGATTATTAATCATTGCTGTCCGCAAAAACTATCCTATTCTAAGTGTTAGGTGTTAAGTGTTAAGTGTTAAGTGGTATATCGCATGAAATCACATTTGCTCAGTTTGAGCAAACGCCAAATCACATGAAACCCCATTTGCTCAGTTTGAGCAAACACCAAATCACACGAAACCCCATTTGCTCAGTTTGAGCAAACGCCAAATCACATGAAACCCCATTTGCTCAGTTT
>CALAVA010000322.1 GCA_937892025.1 uncultured Bacteroidales bacterium | reverse complement strand
GAACACGACTCTCGCGGCATTTCTCAGTCAGAAGACTACTGCTTGACAGGGCTTTGTATTTCGCATCTTTCAACTGAGTGTTGAGCCTGTCAATCTCAAGCAGGTCTTTCTGTATGCTGTAGCGATTGCTGCTGTATATGATAACATAGAATACTATCAGTACTATCAGCCATATCTGCCGACGTATCAGCTGTGCTGTCAGGATGTCACCGCCAAGAATCTTTCGTAGGGTGAAGTTCGAGGAGAAGGGACGCTCGTCCTCACGTGCCTGCTCCTGGATTGCCTCCTTCAGCGCTTGAGCATCAGAAACCTCGGAACCGTTGTCTGTCTTGTCTTCCTTTTCTTCCGTCTCCTTGTCTTCGTCTGAAATCCCAGAACCAACTTCCTCAATGTTGTCTTCTATGGGAGTGTCGGAATTGTCGTCTTGTATTGTTGCAGGCAATGCAGGTGCTTTGCAAAATATAAAAGGCATAGGTGCAAAAACGGCTCAAAGAATTGTTATAGAACTCAAAGATAAATTGTTAAAGTCAGATATTGTATTTGAAACAAATATGTCAGAAATGAACAATAATACAATAAAAACAGAAGCGGTAGCCGCTTTAACTTCTTTAGGCTTTAACAAAATTGCTGTAGATAAAGTGATTAATAAATTAGTGGCTAACGCTACCGAAGATTTGACGGTGGAAGAATTGGTGAAAAACGGCTTAAAATTGTTATAACCTTGAAGAATAAGTTGTTTTTCATCTTTTTTGTTTTAGGCATATTGTTGCTTTCAATGATGATGTCATTGAAAGCAGTGCCGTTGGCAAAAGAGAACAACTATCCACAAAATGATGTTTCGTGGCTTTTTTTTGTCTCAGCCACAGATACACCAGAAACACCAAGGGTTCAAGTACCTCAAACTTATGACCCTTATGGCAGACAAAGGAATAATCCTTGGTATTTGGGACAGCCCTCTAATATGAAACAAGAAATCACTTACGACCCCAAAACCAATACTTATACGTTTCAAAATAAAATCGGCTCGTTGAATAATGGTACTCCGGGTTCTCTTAATATGACAGATTATCTGAATTATGATATTGAAAAATCGAAGAAAGACTATTGGCGAAAACGAGCAGGTGCCTCTGTCGGCGGAAATTCCAGTGGAGGTATTATTCCACAGATACGTGTTCCAGGAGAAGTTTTTCAAAATATTTTTGGCAGTAATTTAATTGAAATTAGACCCTCCGGCTCGGTGGAATTGTTTTTTAAATATGTTTATCAATTTAATGACAACAAAGCACTGGATATTAAGCAAAGAAGAAATCACATGTTTGATTTTGATGCAGATATTCAATTGAATTTGAAAGCAAAAATTGGTGATAAAATCAATTATGACCTAAATTATAATTCCAAGGCATCATTTGATTTTGAAAACAAATTTAAACTTCGTTATGAGGGAAAGGAAGATGATATTATTAAATTGGCAGAATTTGGTAATGTAACCATGCCATTGCGGAGTTCGCTTATACAAGGTTCACAAACGCTTTTTGGTGGAAAACTGCAACTGCAATTTGGAAAATTATTGCTGACAACCGTTATCTCCCAACAAGATGGTGAGAAAAAAAGTGTTACTCTTTCTGGCGGGTCAGAGTTGAATACCTTTGATTTTCGGGCAGATGATTATGAAGAAAACAAACACTTTTTCCTCGCCCAATATTTTTATGACCATTATAATGAAGCCTTAGAAACCTTGCCCTTAGTCAATTCAAAAATAAATATTGTCCGCATTGAAGTTTGGCGAACAAATGTTGGCTCTGCCGTTACAGAAAATCGTAATATTGTCGCTGTCGCAGATTTGGGAGAACCCAAACCCGCTCATAGAAACATCAATACGACAACCTCAAGAGAATATCCAACCAATAATGCAAATGATTTTTTGCAAGGTGTTAATATGGATCAATTGAAAGATTTAAATACCGCTTTCAATTATTTGAAAGTATATCGAGGTGGTATGTCTTCTGGAACGGATTTTGAAAAAGTGGAATCCGCACGCTTGCTTTCGGCTTCGGAATATACGGTTAATACCAAATTGGGATTTATTTCTTTGAACACCAAACTTAATGCCGACCAAGTGTTGGCAGTAGCGTTTCAATATACTATACTTGGAGATACTACAATTTATCAAGTAGGGCAATTTTCTAACGAGGTAGAAACCCCTAATTGTCTTGTGGTAAAACTATTAAAAAGTACTGCTATAAATACTCAAATTCCAATGTGGAAATTGATGATGAAAAATGTCTATTCCCTAAACACTTATCAATTGGCCAATGAAGATTTTCGTTTGAATATTCTTTATCGTGGCGAAGATGGCGGAATCGCAAAAGGCTATTTTTCTGATGTTGCAGAAGATATAAAAGGTGTTGCACTTATTAAGTTGTTGGGTATGGATAGATTGAACCGCCAATTGGACGCTGTCTCTGATGGTTTGTATGATTTTATTGACGATGCAGCAACTATGGGTGGCACCATGCAATCTTCTAATGGTAGAGTGTATTTACCTTTGGTAGAACCCTTTGGAAAAGATTTAAGGAAAGTAATGGCTTCTGACCCTGTGGCCGCAGATAAATATGCCTTTGATTCCCTTTATACACAAACAAAAGTATTGGCACAACAATATCCAGATAAAAATAAGTTTTATTTGGAAAAAAATTATATAAATTATTTTTAATTATTTTATGTGCTAAACAAAAAATGTCTTCCTCAGGCACAAAATGAACTGCTATTGTCTTTGTTTTTTTTTTCTTCTAATACTTCTTTTAGTTCTTGCTCTTTTACTGTGGGCAGAATTAATTTCATTTT
>CALAVA010000321.1 GCA_937892025.1 uncultured Bacteroidales bacterium | reverse complement strand
AATATTAATTATATTGAAAGTATAACTATAGATGAAAATCTAATGGATGCGGCTGGCTTGGTAGAATATGAAAAAGTACATGTGGTGAATGTTACTAATGGAGAAAGATTAGTTACTTATGTTATAAAAGGCGAACGAGGTAGCGGTATCATCTGTCTCAATGGAGCAGCCGCCCACAAAGCCAATATCGGAGATATTGTCATTATTCTTTCTTATGCCACTATGACACCAGAAGAAGCAAAAAAACATCAACCAATATGTATCTTTCCTAAAGATAATCAATTAAAATAATCATTCCGCTAAATATCATATCATCATGCAAAAAAGACACTTATTGGCAATTTTAATTTTGACAAGTTGTATAAGTTTCGGATACGCTTGTACAGATTTTCTCTTTACCAAAGGAGCCACCAAAGATGGTTCTACAATTATCACCTATATGGCTGATTCATACGGTCTATATGGAGAATTGTACTATCACGCAGTGTGCGACAATCCAATAGGAACAACCATTGATTTGTATCGCAAAAATGGAGTTTCTCAAATACGTATTCCTCAAGTGCCACACTGCTACAATGTACTTGGCTACCTCAACGACCATCAGGTTGCTATGGGCGAAAGCACCTTTACAGGCAGAAGAGAATGCTGGGCTACTCCTATGGTAGGTATAGACTATGGGACATTAATTGGCATTGTCTTACAAAGAGTTACATCGGCTCGAGAAGCAATTGTCGTTATGACACAATTGTTAGACAAATATGGATATTGCAACAATGGAGAAAGTTTTTCTATCAGTGATACAAGCGAGGTGTGGATATTAGAATTGATGAGCAAACGTGCCGAATATGACACTATCAATGGAAAACCTATCTTAAAAAAACAATACAAAGGCTATAAAGATGGAGCAGTTTGGGTGGCTCGCCGCATTCCAGATGGATATATCAGTGGCCATGCCAACCAAGCACGAATCACCACTTTTCCACAAGAACCGACCAAATGGAACGCAACCAAGGGAAAAGGATTACACAAAGCCATTAGCAACAAACATTTAGATTATATCTACGAACCCGAAGTGGAATGTGTCTATTCTTACGATGTTATCTCTTTTGCCCGTATGAGAGGCTGGTTCAATGGTAAAGACGAAGATTTTAGTTTCGCCGATGCCTACAATCCATTAGAATTTGAAACCATTCGTGCTTGCGATGCCCGAATTTATGCTATGTTTCTAAAAATGAATAAAGAAATAAAAAAATACGAAGCATACGCCATGGGTGATGTCAATGCTGAACGCTTGCCGTTATGGATAAAACCAGACCATAAAGTAGATGTATATGATGTTATGCAACTTACTCGCGACCACTATGAAGGAACACCTATGGATATGACAAAAGACTATGGTGCTGGACCTTACGCTTGCCCATATCGTTCCCTACCTTTACGTTGGAAAATTGATGGTAAAAAATATGTAAACGAACGCCCAGTTTCTACCCAACAAACAGGATTTAGCCTTATCGCACAATGTAGAGGTTGGTTGCCTGACAAAATTGGTGGCATTTTGTGGTTCGGTGTTGATGATACCTACTCTAATGTATATTGCCCACTATATTGCGGCTTGACTATACCGCCTGAATGTTTTAGACAAGGCAATGGGTCTATGAACAAATATAGTTCAACCTCTGCTTTTTGGCTATTCAATCGTGTGGCCAACTTTGCTTATAGCCGATACAAAGATATGATTGTGGATATT
>CALAVA010000320.1 GCA_937892025.1 uncultured Bacteroidales bacterium | reverse complement strand
AGCTGAGTTTGTTTATCCACAACTGTTCCACAAGAAAGGGGCATTGGCAGCTGCAAGAATGTCAGACCAAGTGAATCCTGAAAGAGAATCTTCTGGCTCGCAATTCTATTTGGTGCAGAATGAGAACGGAACTCCATATTTAGACGGGGCCTATACTGTCTTTGGGGAAACTATTGAAGGGCTTGAGGTGATAGATAAGATTGCTAATGTGAAAACAGATAGAAATAATCGCCCTTTAGAAGACGTGAGAATTATTTCCATGAAAATAGTAAAGAAATAATATGAGTGATAAATTAGAACAATTTAAACAAGAAATAGAGTCCTTCACCTCTTCTTCTATGGAAGAGTTGGAGCGTTTTAGATTGAAATATTTAGGTAAAAAAGGAGAATTGACCACCCTTTTTGATAATATTCGCAACATTCCTATAGAAGAGAGAAAAACTTTTGGTCAGAATGTGAATATTTTGAAAAATATGGTCTTGTCCAAAGTAGAAGATTTGAAATCTCAATTGGCAAGTAATAGTTTTCAAGAAGTGAAAGAAATGGATTTGTCTTGTCCTGTCAATAGCATGGAGATAGGAGCAAGGCACCCCATATCTATGGTTACAAGGCAAATCTATGATGTGTTTGCTAAAATAGGATTTACAGTAGCAGAAGGGCCTGAAATAGAAGATGATTGGCACGTATTCAGTGCACTTAATTTTCCGCCAGAACATCCAGCAAGAGATATGCAGGACACTTTCTTTGTAGAGAAAGACCCAGATGTACTATTGCGTACACACACTTCGTCCATACAAGTGCGTGTAATGGAGAATCAAAAACCACCGATTAGGGTTGTTTGTCCGGGAAGAGTGTTCAGAAATGAAATTGTAACCGCTCGTTCTCATTGTATTTTTCATCAAATAGAAGGCTTGTATATTGATAAGAACGTTTCTTTTGCTGACATGAAACAAACATTGTTGTATTTTGCGAAGGAAATGTTTGGCAAGCACGTCAATATTAGATTGCGACCATCTTATTTTCCTTTTACAGAACCTTCTGCCGAAATGGATATTTCTTGTGATATTTGTGGAGGTGAGGGGTGTAATCTTTGCAAATATTCAGGATGGGTTGAAATTTTGGGTTGTGGAATGGTTGATCCCAATGTGTTGAAAAATATGGGCATAGACCCTGAAATCTATAGCGGTTTTGCTTTTGGCTTGGGGGTAGAACGCATTACCCAACAATTATATAAAACAAAAGATATTCGTCTTTTCTTTGAAAATGACATTCGTTTTTTGAAACAATTTGAAGCCATATAAATGAACTTTATCAAATAATTATTATATATGTTGAAACATTATAAAACAATTAACAATGTATTAGGTTGGGTTGTTTGTATAATAGCCTCAGGGGTTTACTTATTAACAGCTGAACCTACAGTAAGTTTTTGGGATTGTGGAGAGTATATCGCTACCACTTATAAATTGCAGGTAGGCCACCCTCCTGGAGCACCAACTTTTCAGTTGATAGGTCGTTTGTTTAGTTTATTAGCTCATGGTGATGTAACCAAAGTTGCATATTGTATCAATGCAATGTCTGCCTTGTGTAGTGGTTTTACCATATTGTTTCTTTTTTGGACATTAACCATGTTGGGTAAAAAATTGGCGACTGTCAATAATGGAGAATTTACGAATGCTAAGGCTATTGCTGTATTGGGGAGTGCTTTGGTGGGTTCATTAGCCTATACATTCACTGATACATTTTGGTTTTCAGCGGTGGAAGGAGAGGTTTATGCCATGTCTTCATTCTGTACGGCTTTGGTGTTTTGGGCCATATTAAAATGGGATGCTGTTGCTGATAAAAACTATTCATATAGATGGATTATATTCATCTTTTTTGTAATAGGTTTGTCAATAGGGGTACACTTGCTAAATTTGCTGACCATTCCGGCTATGGGTTTGATAGTTTATTTTCGTAAATTCAAACCTTCCACAAAGGGATTTATCTATGCCTTGTTAATTTCAGTTGCTTTGGTAGGCGTTATATTGTGGGGTATAATACCTTTGATAGTAAAATATTCTGGTTCATTTGAAAGATTGTTCACCAATGCTTTCCACATGGGTTTTAATGTTGGAACTATTGTCTATTTTTTGTTGATAGCCGCATTATTGGTATGGGGTATTTTATATACCGAAAAAAGACAAAAACCATTGTTTAATCTTATATTGCTGTCTTTTACTTTTTTATTGATAGGTTATTCCACGTTTTTGATGTTACCGATTCGCTCAAATGCCAATCCTCCAATAGATGAGAATAATCCGGAAGATGCAGTGGCCTTGCTTGCTTATTTGAATCGGGATCAATATGGTTCAAATCCTTTGGTTTATGGTCAATATTATAATAGTCGTGTAAAAGAATATAAAGATGGGAATCCCGTTTATGTGAAAAATTTTCTTGTATATAATGATATTTATGGGGACATTATTCAGTTTTATCAAAAGCGTGATGCCGAAAAATTTATCGAAAACAACAAAGACAAGTATGGCAATATGCAAATAAAAGGTCGCTATGTCATTTCAGATGAACGTAAAAATTCCATTCCTGTATATTATGGTGAAGATTGTACTTTGTTTCCTCGTATGTGGTCCAATAGAGACGAGAGCAATATTCGTCAATATAAGATATGGGCAGGCATAAGCGGTTCAGATGTTAGATATGTCAATGGGCAATCTGTTCCTAATATTCCCACATTTGGAGAAAATTTAAAATTCTTTTTTGATTATCAGATGTGGTATATGTATGGTCGGTATTTCATGTGGAATTTTGTAGGTCGCCAGACTTTAGACCAAGGTTTTGGGACCAAACGCTCTGGAGAATGGTTGAGTGGTATTAATTTTATAGACGAGGCTCGGTTGGGGCCCCAAGATATGCCAGAACACATGAAAAACAAGGGGAGAAATACTTATTATTTCTTGCCCCTATTATTGGGTATAATCGGTTGTGTTTTTCATTTTATGAAAGACAAACAAAATTGGAGCGTTGTTTTCATGTTATTCATTATGACGGGTATTGCCATAGGTGTTTATTTGAACATGTATGCTTATCAGCCACGAGAACGGGATTATGCTTTTGCTGCATCGTTCTATGCTTTTTCCATGTGGATAGGTTTGGGCGTATATGCCATATATGCCTTGATAGAAAAATATATGAATAGAAATTTGGCGGCCGTTTTATCAACCATTGTTTGTTTGAGTGTTCCGACCGTTTTGTGTGCTCAAAATTGGGACGACCATGACCGTTCACATCGCTATTTGACTCGTTCTATCGCCAAGGCCTATTTGGATAGTTGTCCCAAAAATGCTATATTGTTTGCCAATGGTGATAATGATACTTTTCCACTTTGGTATTTGCAAGAAGTAGAGGGTTATCGTACAGATGTTCGTATTTGTAATTTGTCATTAATGGGGACGGATTGGTATATAGACCAAATGAAACGCAAAGCCTATGACGGAGAACTTGTGCAAATGACCATGACAAAAGAAATGTATCAACAGGGGACGAGAGATTTGCTCATAGCACGCAATTCATTGAAAATGCCACAAAATATAGTCAATGTAATGCAAGAAATTTGTAAACCCGCAAACAATAAAAGAGAAGTAAACCTCCCAACTACGGCTCTGTTTATGAAAGTGGATAAAGAAAAAGTATTGGCCAATGGTGTAGTGCCAGCAAATATGGCAGACCAAATTGTTGATAATATTGTATGGAACATGCCCAATACCTCTATTTATTATGCTAATGGTGCCGATACGGTGAAGGTTATTACCAAGGCATATATTGCCATGATGGACATTTTGGCTAATAACAATTGGGAAAGACCTATTTGCTATGTGGCTACAACAGGGGCGGATGCTTTCTTCGGATTAGAAAACTATTTCCAAGCAGAAGGTATGGTGTATCGTTTGGTGCCAATTTATACCAATAACGATAATATGTGGCGTATGGTAGGAAGAGTCGATTCCGATATCTTGTACGATAATTTGATGAACAAATTTGAATTGACAGAATTTGCAAGTGAGGATATTTTCTTGAGTCAAGATTATACAAGAATGGTTGCCAATTTCAAAATTATGTATTTTAGATTGATAGAAACGCTACTCAATGAACAAAAATTAGACAAGGTAGAACTCGTCTTGGATAGGGTGTATGAGTGTTTCCCGCAAAATATTATTGCATACGATTATTTTGATATACTACTTGCTCGTGCTTATGTGGCTTGCAATAATGACAAAGCAATAAGAAAAGGAATTGTGCTTTATAATGATTGTATAGAGCAATTGATGTTAACCAATGCTTACTATTCAAAATTCAAAGGGAATAAGGCTGCTTATGTTGCCGATGATTATAATCGTAACAATTCACTGTTGAGTGAAATTTATCAGCAATGCAATAACTTTTTGCATATTCCAGAATTGCAGACCTATCAAAAAGATTTTCAAATGCTGTTGGAGAAAATCTCGCCAACAATGGCTAACAACTAATATTGACTTGTAAACATTCAAAAGAGATACCATGAAATGGTATCTCTTTTTTTATTTGCCGATAGAAGAAAAGAAAAAAGCTCCGAACTCGGAGCCTGCTTGCGTTTAGATTGAACCCTTTTTGTGGTCGTACTCTCTCAATTTGGCATTTGCACAAACTATGCAAATGAGATTTCTTATTATTGGTGTCCGCTAAAACTTTTTAAGTATCCGATAATTTTTTATGTGTCGCTACTTTTCTAAAAAAATATTGTATCTTTGCAAAAATAGGAAAATTTGGTTTTCCAAAATTTGTATCAAACGATGAAACAATATATAGATTTATTGCATCATATTTTAGCGAATGGACATTATAAGGCCGACAGGACAGGTGTTGGTACGTATAGCGTTTTTGGCTATCAAACAAGATTCAATCTGCAAGAAGGTTTTCCTTTGTTGACAACAAAAAAATTGCATCTTAAATCTATTATTTATGAATTATTGTGGTTTCTCCAAGGCGACACCAATATAAAATATTTGCATGATAATAAGGTAAGTATTTGGGATGAGTGGGCAGATGAGCATGGAGATTTGGGACCGGTTTATGGACATCAATGGAGAAAATGGACCGCAAAAGATGGAGCGATTGACCAAATCAGCAATTTAATAGAAGAGATAAACAAAAATCCTGATTCAAGGAGATTATTGGTTTGCAGTTGGAATGTGGGTGATTTGCCGCTGATGCGATTGGCTCCTTGTCATGTGTTGTTTCAATTTTATGTGTGCGATGGAGAGTTGTCTTGTCAATTGTATCAACGTTCTGCTGATGCTTTTTTGGGCGTACCTTTCAACATCGCCTCATACGCTTTGCTTACTTTGATGATTGCACAAGTAACAGGTCTTAAGGCTAAGGATTTTGTACATACTTTTGGGGACTTGCATTTATATAGCAATCACATAGAACAAGCCAAACTACAAGTTGAAAGAACTCCTTTTCCTTTGCCCAAAATGCAATTGAACAAAAATGTGAAAAATATTTTTGAATTTCAATATGAGGACTTTACTTTAATTGATTATCAGGCACATCCGCACATAAAAGCAGATGTTGCCATTTAACTTGATATTAACTATTAAAAAATCAGCAATATGAAAAATGTCATTGTAGGAATTGATTTTTCGCCTTGTTCATTAAATGCGATGAAACATGCCGTATCGTTAGCAGTGAACTTAAAGGCTTCTTTAACCTTGTTATTTGTGATTTCCCCTGATGAAAAATTAGTCATTGAAGCCTCCGCAAAAGACAAATCTGATATTATCACTTTTGCAGAAAAGAAATTGACGGAACTTGTTGAGGGGTGCAAGAAATATCTCCCCAAAGACACAAAAGTCCAATACAAGATTAGAATGGGAAAACCCTCTCGTGAAATCAACACAGAGGCGAGAACACAAGGCAACGCAATTACCGTTTTGGGTACACATGGTTGCACCGGTTTTGAAGAATTTTTTATGGGTAGTTCTGCCTTTAAAACCGTCAGCGGATCCTCAAACCCAGTTTTAACCATTCGTGAAGGAATTAATATCAGCAGAGATTTGACTGATATTTTATTGCCCATAGATGATTCTTTGGAAACTTTGCAAAAGTTAAAAGTTGCCACAACATTAGCCAAAGCATTCCAAGCAAAAATTCATTTAATGGGTTTTCATTCTGGCAATTATCCTGAAATAAAAAGAATCATTGATGCTTACATACAAAAAGCATCATTGTATTTAAATGAAAACAATGTTAGATTTGAAGTGATTGATGTAGATACTTCCAACAAAGTAGGTAGCGTTATACAAATTGCCAAAGAGAGAAATATCAATCTAATTGTTGTAATGAAAGAGGTAGAATCTGCGGGAGAAAATCTCTTTATATTGACTCAATTCAGTGAAAAATTAGTCAATAGATCTCCAATTCCAATACTTACCATACCTATAGATTCTAGTATTTATCCCAAACGATAATTAAACAAAAAAATAAGAAACCCGAAATTTCATTTTTGGGTTTCTTTTAATATATTTCGGAGAAATGAAAAAAATAAATATTTTTGTCATCTGTTTGTTTTTATCAACTTTTGTTGCCTGCAATCGCACCAATTCCCAAGGGAATGCATTGGTTTCATCTTCTGGTCGTTCTGGGGAAATTGTTGTGATAAGCACAGATGTTATTTGGCAATCAGAATTAGGTGATAGTTTAAGGGCAATATTATCTCAACCTTTGTTACAGCTTCCTCAACCTGAACCCATGTTTGATTTGTTGCATGTTACAGAACAAAATTTTACGGGTTCTTACAAAAGACAACGGAATATTCTTCAAATTGCTATAGATTCTGCTGTCAATTCCGCCAAAACAACAGTAAAATACAATCTTTGGGCAGAACCTCAATTGGTTATTCGTATCGTTGCAAAATCTACTCAAGAGGCGATAGGACAATTATCCACTAATGCTCAAGCAATTATAAATGATTTTTTGAAAATAGAATTGCAGCGTTTTGAAAAAGCCCAAAGAAGCCGACAAGATTTTAGATTAAATACAATCATCAAACAAAACTACAAATTAGATATTATTACTCCCGAAGGCTTTTTCTTTGCAGTTCAGCATGAAGACTTTGCTTGGCTCCGGAAAGAGACCAAAGATTGGGGACAAAATCTGATGATATTTTCTGAAACATATACAGATACTGCTCAATTTTCAAATGAATATATAATCAATTTACGTGACAAAAAAACCAAACAATACGTATTTGGCAGTGCAGATAGTTCTTATGTTGCCGTTGAACGGCGATTGCCTACCAAAACTTCCATTTTACAAACAGACAAAAGCATAGCCTTTGCTGTTCAAACCGAAGGTATTTGGAAAACTGAAGGCGATTTTATGGGTGGTCCTTTTATTTCTTACACTATGTTAGACTCTGTAAAAAACAGAATAATCACCGTAGATGCCTTTCTTTATGCTCCCAATGATAAAAAACGGGATTTGCTTCGTCAATTGGAAGCCCTATTAAATGCAATAAAATTGGTGAATGCTCAACAAACTGAAAAATAATAAAATCTTTTTTCGTAAAATAACAATATCGGCCATGCTGATATTGTCTTTTATTGTTGTTTTTGCACAAGGAAATCCACCATTACGAATAGATATTCCCTTATCTTCCGCCAATGATTTTGTTTATGTCAAATCATTAAAAAAAGAAGGATTGTTACTTTTGACCGATAACAATGACGCAAAATCATGGACAATCACCCACTATGACACGCTTTTACGCACAAAAATAACAAAAAAAATTGAGTTGGGCTATAATCTAATATTGCAACAAACTTTTTTTGACAACAACTATTTTTGTGCTGCTTGGCAAAACAAACAATCCACAAACAATGAGTTTAACACTTTTTTTCTTCTTTACAATATTGCAGACAAGAAAATAAAAATCTTTGCTCTCAATATTACCAACAATACCCCACTAACAAACATTGCCTGCTACAATCATCAAATTTTGTTTGAAACTCAAATAAACAAAAGCACAAAGAAGATGTATATATTTGATTGCGACTCAAACACATACTCTCCTCTATTTGCAGACGATATTCAAACTATCATGCAAACAGCCTACATTGATACGCTTAGACAAACGCTTAAAGTTGGCTGTATTGTTTTTCAAGACAATAAAAGTTCTTGTCTTTTGATGGATATAGACTCTTTGGGCAACAAAAATAACGAAATAAAATTTTCATTACCAGACAAATATAAGATTTGCCAATTTGATTTCAAATCATTCAACAACCATAATAGAATACTTGTTGTAGGCACGTTTTTTTCTCGTGAAAAGACCTTATTTTCCTCAACAAGTGCCGATGGATTGTTTGTGTTACCCATAATCAATCAGCAAGCCCAACAAGCAAATTTTATAGATTATTTGCAAATGGAAAAAATGTTTTCTTCTCAAAAAAAATCTACAATTTCTTCTTTGTATAGCCACCATTTTACGGCTTTTGCCAATGATACAGCCATGGTGGTCATTTCAGAATTTTTTACTCCGGAATATGAACAAGAATTGCAAGCCATGAACACATTCTATGGTAGCAGTATGCCTACCTTGCGTTTTGTCGGTTACCGCTATGCCCATGCCGCCATTTTTTATTTGGATATGAATGGCTCCCTAAAAACTTGTAATGGGTTAAATTTTAATGGTCTAATGCTAAATAACGAACAAAATATATTAAATGCTTTCCTTGATGAAGAAGATAATTTGTTGGTTTATTTTGCTTATGATGCAAAAACATATTCTATTATTTATCAACAAAATAGAATAAAACAACCTATGCAAGCAGAAAATATGGATTTGACCTCCACAAATGAAATATTAAGTAAAAATCTATCTTCTTCCATTGATTATTGGTACGATAACTATTTTTTCTACTCTGGCTATCAACGTTTGTTCAAAAAAGGGAACGGAAAAAGGAATGCCTTTAAATCGGTCTTTTTTATATCAAAAATGATTTATGACTAATCTAACATTAAATTCATAAAAGGTTTTTCTTTTTGATTTCCAAACAAATAATTGCATAATTCCTTATGATTTAATGATAACATTTTCTCTTGTTTTGTTCCAAAATATCGGTTGTTTTCAGCAATAAAATTGTCTTGAAAAGAAAAAGATAATAATGTAGGATTATTTTTTTGAAAAATTTGAATAAGTTTACTAATTGTTATTAATCTTAACATTCCACAGGCAAACGACTGGTTTTCAGATTGATTATTATGAGGTTCTATTATTTTTAAGGTATTTTTTTGATAAAAACAAGCAATAGCCGACAAGAGTTGTTGTTTGTAATCCATTGATACATATAATATATCCTTAATTTTCAAGCCTTCCGTTTCGCAAAAACAAAAGGCCATAGCGACAATATTTCCATTTTTTCTCAACAAAAAAGGAGTTCCATTTAACAAATAACAATCTTGTACAATCACCCGAAAATCATCCATTGTTTTTTGTATGCAAAATTTTCTATTCAAAGTCTGTTGATAAAAAAAATGATAGGCTTCAACAATATTATTCTCCACCACTTTTTCCAATGGAAAAGACTTTTGTTCAATATGTATATTATTTTCTTGATATTCAAATATTTGTTCAAAGTCAAATTGTTTATAGAAATTTACAATAGACTGTTGTTGAGGAATAAGTGCGATACAATCACATTTTTGCTTAAAAGCAATTTGAAAAGACTTTTCTATCAATTGTTTCATCAGTCCTTGTCCTTGAAAATCAGGCAATGTATTGAGTCCAGAAAAATAATACACATCAATAAGTTCATCAAAATAAGTCATTTTATAAGGAATCATTTCAAGCATAGCAACGATTTTTCCTTCACATTCTTGAACTAAAGTCTGTTTATGATGATTTTTGATGGAAAAATAAAAATTGATAAAATCATCTCCATCTTCAGGGAAGGCAATATTCCAAAGTTTTTTTAATTGCTCTATATCAGCGTTTTCAGCAAATCTTATCATATTTTTTCTGCAGTATATTTTTCCAATAAAGCATAAGGGTGATAGGATAATTTTGCTTGTCTTAACCCAGATTCTCCCAGGTCGTCCTCCCGATTGATATAAGTATAATCGGTTAATTCATGTTCAACAAACAATTTATTTATCATGGTATAAGCACCATGCACATTTTTTTTCGCCTTTTCTATATTGACATCAAAGGTATCTTCGTTGATAGGACAGCCCAAAGTAAAGGCAACAATATCATTATCAATCTTTAACAAACCACCTTTCATGTTTAACTCATGAAAATATTTAAAAGCGATATGCACAGCAGCAGTTTCTTGTTGTAAAGAAAAATTGTTTTCTTCCTCCGAAACATTTTCTATCCAGTGAGCATGCATGGTTAAACATTCTGCAATGTCTTCATCTTCAATAGTTTTGTAAACATAATGATACAAATGTTCAAATTGATGAATATGATTACGTTTCGGTTGATATTTTTTTCCTGCCAAATCCACCAAATCTTTTCGCAAATAGAGATAATCGGAAAAATCTCTATTTGAAAAGAATCTAAAAGTATTTGGAAACCAAGTTTCTAAATCTGCCTTCATGCTTTCGGTGATATTTGTCATCAAAAAGGGGCTATTTTTTTGTTGCTGTTCAGACATTAAATATGCTATTATGGCTTTTTTATCTCCATTTCCGATTGGAAAATTATAATAAGTTTTTTCTATATGTGATTTAATCACCAAACAATTATCAATAATAGCATATTGTGGTGTAAATATTGAATTCCAAATAATTAAATTGGCAAAACTAAAATTACAAATCTGATATGGACTACGAAGAACAAATTGTTCTATTATTTCTTTGTCTGCTATAGTTATAGGTTTAAATATTTTATGCGAATACATTATTTCGTTTAAGGTGTTCTTTATGAAGCAAATCGTTAATGGTCTTAACGGGAGCAAATGTAGTTAAAGGGACAAGCACAAAGATGGTTAGCCAATCGGACATGGCTCCGTTCCACAATCCGGGATTTTCTATGGCTTTTAAATTTTTTCCATTAAGACTTTTGGTTGAAACAAAAAAACGACTATAATCAATGTATTTTTCAAAATCAAAACAAGTTCCATCAAAATGTTTTAATGAACAGACAATATCTACAGGATTAAAGAAACGAGATTGTTCAAAGATTTTTTGTTGTTGAATTTTGTTCAAATTCATTTCAGAACTTTCTACAATCTGCAAGGAATGTACACCATCTTTGTTTGTTACCCAAAAAGGACCTCCACCGGGTTCGCCAGTTTGTTTTACCACTCCGCAAATACGTATGGGTCTGTCCAAAAGTTGAAAGAGATAATGTTTTTTTTCTTCCAAAGAAAAATTTGGATAAGACGGACTTAGTTTTACAAACATACGCTGCAACAAAAGTTCTGCTTTTGTAATTGTTTCTTCCAAATGCAATCCATCTCGCAAATGAGATAAAACATCAAATGTTTGTTGCTGATAATCAAGAAGTAAAGATGCTAATACTTTTTTATAAGTTATTGTATCTGTCTTTAATTCATCAAGAGTTACATTATCAATATTTTTGATAAAAGCAATATCTGCATTGAGCGTATTCAAATTTTTTATCAAACTACCATGTCCTCCTGGTCGGACCACCAAATGTCCATCATCTGTCCTAAACGGCTGGTTCTCAAAATCAAAAGCAATTGTATCTGTAGAACTATCTTGAAAGGAGAATGAAATCTCAAATTTCACTTGTAACAAAGACTCATAAAAAGCTTGTTTTTCTTTGATATATTGTTGAAACAGAGTAGCATGTTCAGGAGAAATAGTAAAATGAAGATGGGCAACATTGTCTTTTCCGCAGGCATAGGCAGCTGCCTCTATCAAATGTTCATCAAAAGCAGTTCGTATTTGCTCATTATAACGATGAAATGCCAACAATGCTTTGGGCAAAGAGGCATAATTCAAACCCTTTGATTCTAACAAAAATGAAAAAATAGTTTGATATTGTTTATTTTCAATCAATTGAAAAATGTCCAAATGATTAGCCTTCATAATTTCTGCTAATTTTTCAAAAAAGGCAAATTGAGTTAAATTTTCAATAACCTCTTTTACAGAATCAGACAAATCATTGTTGTTCAAAAAATTAAACAAATCTTTAAACATACGGCTTGCTGCTCCTGAAGCAGGAACAAATTTTACAACACATTTAGAATCAATTTGTTGAGAATATTTTTTTTCTTTCTCCACAATTTCTTCTTTGGTAAGTACAAGCAGACCATCATTTTTAGTTACGGGTCGCAACAACTCCACTTGTTGAGGTTGCGAAACTACAGATACTTGTCGCTGCAAGGCCTCTTGGTGAATACCATGTTGTTCAATGGCGATAAAATCTTGATTTGTAAACATGATAGCATTTTTATATAAAAACAGACAATGATTATTTTACTAATCATCTTTATTGATAAAATTCTTTCTTAAAAGACTTTAATGTATTGATTAACAATCCAATTATTGTCATTGGACCGACTCCACCCGGCACTGGTGTAATAGCAGACACTTTTTTTAGCACTTTATCATCGTGTTTAACATCTCCCTTTAAAGAGAAACCTGATTTTTTGGTTTCGTCTTTTACTCTGTGGATACCGACATCAACAACTACGGCTCCTTCCTTTATATAATCCTCTGTAATCATTTCACATTGTCCTATTGCCACAATTAAAATATCAGCTTGACGGCATATTTCTTTCAAATTCTTTGTTTTGCTATGGCATAAAGTAACGGTACAATTAGCATTGTTTGTATTTCTGGATAAGAGAATACTTGCAGGTGTTCCCACGATATTGCTTCTACCAACGACAACACAATGTTTCCCTAAAGTTTCTATTTTGGCTCGTTCTAACAACAACAAGATCCCCATTGGTGTTGCTGGAATATAAGAGTCTTGTCCCAATACCATTTTTCCGATATTAACAGGATGAAAGCCATCAACATCTTTTAATGGATTGATAGTTCCGACTACCTTATCCACATTGATATGTTTGGGCAATGGCAGTTGCACAATCAAACCATCTATTTCGTCATCATGATTAATAAAATCAATTGTTTTTATTAAATCATCTTCTGTAACATTTTCAGGCAAACGATATACAGAGGAAAGGAAGCCGACTTCTGCACAAGATTTTTCTTTATTGGCGACATAAGTTTCACTTGCGGGGTCATTTCCTACCAAAATAGCAGCCAAATGAGGTGCTCTCCCTCTATCTGAACGTAATTGTTCTACTTCTGCGGCAATTTCCGCTTTGATGGAATTTGCTGTATCTTTTCCGCTAATAATTTGCATTTTGTTTTATTTTTTTATACTATCCTGTATTTTCTT